>JBIIQD010000146.1:0-6397 GCA_044342265.1 Hydrogenophaga sp.
ACACGCTGCGCTACCGGATCGACAAGTTCGCGCTCAAGCCCTGAGCGGCATTGGGTGGGGGGGTTGCCCCGATCGGGTTCCAGCCCCCACCCCATTTCTCACCAGAATACCGGCGGGAAACAAAAAAGACATTGTAAATCAACAATCTTTGTCAGAGCCCACAGCTCTGGCACGGTGAGTGCTATGTGTAATATGTGGGAAAAAATCCCACGTAATCAAACGTTTCACACCCACTTTAGGAGAAAACCATGAACAACCGTCTGACCCCTGTGCTGCTGGCCGCATTGCTGGCTTCGGTGGGCTTTGCCGCCCAGGCCGGCACCTCTCAAACGCCTTCTTCCGTTTCGCCTGGCTTCTCCATCGACCTGGCCAAGCGCGGCGCCGATGACGCCGCCGGTGATGACCGCGGTGGTCGTGGTCGGGGCCGCGGCAAGGACGATGGTGCCAACCATGCCCGCCGTGGCCGTGGCGCCGACGACGCCGCTGGCCATCAGCGCCGTGGCCGTGGCCAGGACGACGGCCCGAACCACACCTGATCTGGGCAGGCTTGCGGCTCAGCCTTGTCCTGGCTGGCCGCGCACTGCCGCGGCCAGCATCGGGCCACAGCGTTCGATGCTGGTCAGGGGCGCGTAGCCGTAACCGATCACCAGTCCCTTGAGGTCCTGCCGTGCCAGGCAGTAGGCCGAGAGTGGGCGCACGGTGAGCCCCATGAGTGCGATGCGCTGCGTGAGGGCCACGTCGTCCACGCTGGCAGGCAGCCGCAGGCACAGGTGCAGGCCCTGCTCGGCGCCGCTGATGAAAGGGCCTTCCTGTCCAGCGGGTGCCAACACCGGCTTGAGCGCTTCGAGCAGGCACTGCCTGCGTTCTCCATAGCTGTGGCGTGCACGGCGCAACGAGCTGCTGAAGTGGCCCATCTCGATGAACTCGGCCAGCGCAGCCTGCAGCGGCATCTGCCCGGGTCGGTTGAGGTCGTAATGGGCTTGGCGGAACGCCGCCACCAGCGGCTTGGGCACGACCAGGTAACCGAGCTTGATGCCGGGGTAGAGCACCTTGGAGAAGGTGCCCATGTAGAGCACGCGGCCGTCGGCGTCCAGCCCTTCAAGGCTGGAGATCGGCGGGCCGCTGAAGCGGTATTCGCTGTCGTAGTCGTCTTCGAGCACCCAGGCGTTGTGGGCGCGCGCGGTCGCGAGCAGCTGATGGCGCCGTGGCAGGCTCATCACCGCGCCGGTCGGGTACTGGTGTGAGGGCGTGAGGTAGATCAGGCGTGGGGGCGCGGAATCGTCGTCGGATGTGGGGCGGATGCCCTCGTCATCGACGGCCACCGGGTGCAGGTGCTGACCGGTGGCCATGAAGGCTTTGACCGCACCCCAATAGGCGGGGTCTTCGACCCAGACCGTGTCGCCGTGGTCGGCCAGCAGCCGGGCGCAAAGCTCCAGCGACTGCTGGGTGCCGGTGGTGACGATGACCTGGTCGGCGTCCAGCTGCACGCTGCGAAACACACGCAGGTAGTCAGCGATGGCGCGGCGCAGTGGCGCATAACCGCCGGAGGTGGCGTAGTCCAGCATGTCCGGGTAGGTCATGCGCCAGTGCTTGTTCTGCAACCGCTGCCACAGGGTCAGCGGAAAGGCGCTGAAGTCGGCGATCCCGGGCGTGAAAGGCTGGACCTCCAGTTCAGTAGCGCAAAAACGGCTGGACAGGGCTTCGCCGCGGCTGGACATTCGTGGCGCGGGCGCTGGTTTGCGATTGCTTGCGCCCAGGTGGCGACCCTGCGCACTGCGCGGCACACTGTCGTTCACATACGTGCCGCTGCCGACCCTACTGAGAAGATAGCCCTCGACCGAGAGCTGATTGATGGCGGCGACCACCGTGTTGCGCGACAGGTTCAGGTCTTGCGCCAGGTCGCGACTGGAGGGCAAGCGCTCTGCGGGCCCGAGCTTGCCGTCGAGCATGGCCCGGCGCAGTGCTTCGTACAGCTGGCGGTGCAGGGGCAGGTCGTCTTGCGTGCCCAGGCGGTGCATCTCGGCGAGAAGGAATTCAGACAGCATGGTTTCTTGCAGCACAAAGGTCTGGGCCAAAGGGCGCCGCAGAACTGGCCTCTCCAGGTCGCTGGTGCCGTCTCACTGCCCAAAAGGGCGTCGCCAAACGGCGCCAAGGCTTGGCCCAAGTGGCACCATCATGTTATCTTAAGTGGCCCTTATTGTGATCCAATTGCTTCGCCACAATCCAACGTGGAGCCTTGCAACATGAACACTGCGCCTTGCATGGTCTGGCTGCCCGCCGACCACCGCCTGATGGGAGACCACGGCCACCAGATGCCTTTTCTGCTGCTGGGCGACAAGTACGCTCGCGCCGTCAAGGTCGGGGCCGAGTGCCAACCGGTGATGTTTCCGCTGGCAGACGCCGGGCAGATTCCGGAACTGCTGCCCTTGGTCGACGGTGTGATGCTGACCGGCTCGCCGTCCAACGTCCACCCTTCACACTTTGACGAGGAAGTCGCGGATCCCAGCTTGCCGCTGGACCCGGCGCGCGACTCGCTGACCCTGGCGCTGATCAAGGCCTGCGTGCACGAAGGGGTGCCCTTGTTGGGTGTGTGCAGAGGCTTCCAGGAAATCAACGTCGCCCTGGGGGGCACGCTGCATCAGCGCGTGCACGAGGTGCCTGGCCGCATGGACCACCGCGAGCCCAAGACGGCTCCGTTCGAGGTCCAGTACGCGCCCAGCCATCCAATCCGGCTGGCCCCGGGCAGCGTGTTCGAGACCTGGGCTGGCGGCCCCGAGGTGATGGTCAACTCGTTGCATGGTCAGGGTATCAACAGACTTGCACCAGGGCTGGACGCGCTGGCGCACGCGCCCGATGGTCAGATCGAAGCCGTGGCGGTGCAAGGTGCTCGCACGTTCGCTTACGCCGTGCAGTTCCATCCCGAGTGGCGCTGCTGGGACACCCCGTTTTACACGGCGATTTTCCAGGCCTTCGGCAAGGCCTGTCGGCAGCGCCGCAGCTTGCGGCTGCAGGCCGCCGATCTGGCGCGGCACACACCGGCATGACCAGCGAGCGGGCACGACCAAAGACACCACAACGAGACCGTTTCTTTTATGAACCAGCCGACCAATAGCCCACAGACCTTCAATGACCTGGAACAGTGGCTCAACCAGCACCGCGTGACCGAGGTCGAGTGCCTGGTGCCCGACTTGACCGGCGTGGCGCGCGGCAAGATCCTGCCGCGCGAGAAGTTCACCGAAGACCGTGGCATGCGTCTTCCGCAGGGCATCGTGGCGATGGGCGTGACGGGTGAGTTCCCCGCCAGCGGCCCGTATTACGACGTGATCGAGCCGACCGACCGCGACATGCAGCTGCGCCCCGACCCGACCACGGTGCGCATCGTGCCCTGGGCCACCGACCCGACGGCGCAGGTGATCCACGACTGTTTCGACCATGACGGCAAGCTGGTGCCGTTTGCGCCGCGCTCGGTGCTGCGCCATGTGTGCGACCTGTATGCCGCCGAGGGCTGGGACCCGGTGATCGCGCCTGAACTGGAGTTCTACCTGACCGCGCGCAACACCGATCCGAACACCCTGCTCAAGCCCCCGATCGGTCGCAGTGGCCGCGCCGAAACCTCGCGCCAGGCGTACAGCATCGACGCGGTGAACGAGTTCGATCCGCTGTTCGAGGAGATCTACGATTACTGCGACAAGATGCAGCTGAACGTGGACACGCTGATCCACGAAGTCGGTGCCGGCCAGATGGAAATCAACTTCTTCCACGCCCACCCGCTGGGCCTGGCCGACGAGGTGTTCTTCTTCAAGCGAACCGTGCGCGAAGCCGCGCTGCGCCACGACATGTACGCCACTTTCATGGCCAAGCCCATTGCGGGCGAGCCGGGCAGCGCCATGCACATCCATCAGAGCGTGATCGACAAGAAAACAGGCAAGAACATCTTCAGTCAGGAAGATGGCAGTGCCACCGACGCTTTTTTCCACTATATCGGTGGACTGCAGCGCTACATCCCTGCGGCGATGGCCTTGGTGGCGCCCTATGTCAACAGCTACCGGCGACTCTCGCGCCACACGGCCGCGCCGATCAACATCGAGTGGGGCTACGACAACCGCACGGTGGGGATCCGCTCGCCGATTTCCAGCCCGGCGGCGCGTCGCGTCGAAAACCGCGTGATCGGTGCCGACGCCAACCCTTACGTGGCGATGGCCATGACCCTGGCCTGTGGGTACCTGGGCATGAAGAACCAGATCAAACCCAAGCCCGAGATGAAGGGCGACGCCTACTTGTCCCCCTATGCGCTACCGCGCAGCTTGGGCGAGGCGCTGGACTGGCTGCGCCGCGAGTCCGACCTGCATGAGGTGCTGGGCAAAGAGTTTGTGACCATCTACACCGAGATCAAGGAGCTGGAGTTCGAGGAGTTCATGAAAGTGATCTCACCCTGGGAGCGCGAGCATTTGCTTCTCCATGTGTAACTCCCCGCGCCGCCTGCTGCGTCACCCCCCAGGGGGCAAAGCCGGTTCCGCGGCGTTCTTGATCCAAACCCTTCGTTCGTGAGACTGTGATGAACACTTCGACCCTGATCGCCCCGCCCGCCCTGGTCCGCCGCGCCGAGCAGCAGGACACCAAAGCCATCCAGGCGATGGACAGCGCCCACTACATCCACCCCTTCACCGACCACGGTGACCTGGCCACGCGCGGTTCGCGTGTGATGACCCATGCCGATAACGTCTATGTGTGGGATTCAGAAGGCAAGAAGGTACTGGACGCGATGAGCGGCCTGTGGTGTGTGAACGCTGGCTACGGTCGCAAGGAACTGGCGGATGCGGCCTACCACCAGATGATGACGCTGCCCTTCTACAACAGCTTCTTTCAGACCACCAACGTCCCGGCGGTGCAGCTTGCGACCAAGCTCGCCTCATTGGCGCCCACCATGGGCGACCGCTCGTTCAACCACGTGTTCTTCTCCAGCAGCGGCAGCGAGAGCAACGACACCAATGTGCGCATGGTGCGCCGCTATTGGGACCTCATGGGCCAGCCGCAGCGCAAGGTCATCATCAGCCGTCAGAACGCTTACCACGGCAGCACCATGGCGGGCGCCTCGCTGGGCGGGATGAGCGGCATGCACGCCCAGGGCGATCTGCCGATCCCCAACATCACGCACATCGGGCAGCCACACCACTGGGAGAACGCGCACGGCGGCGAGAGCAAGGACGACTTCGGCCTGCGCGCAGCGCGTTGGCTTGAAGAGAAGATTCTGGAGATCGGACCCGACAAGGTGGCGGCCTTCATCGGCGAGCCGGTGCAGGGCGCGGGCGGCGTGATCATCCCGCCCCAGACCTACTGGCCCGAGATACAGCGCATCGTCGATCAGTACGGCATCCTGCTGATTTCCGACGAGGTGATTTGCGCCTTTGGTCGGCTCGGTCACTGGTTTGCCTACGAAAAGTTCGGCTACAAGCCAGACCTGATCACATTTGCCAAAGGGGTGACCAGTGGCTACATCCCGCTGGGCGGAGTGATGGTGGGTAACCGTGTGGCCGAAGTACTGATCGAAAAAGGCGGCGAGTTCAACCATGGCTATACCTACAGCGGCCACCCGGTGGCCTGTGCCGTGGCGCTGGCCAACCTGGAGCTGATCGAGCGGGAGAAGCTGGTGGAGCGGGTGAAGAACGACACCGGCCCTTACCTGGCCGAGCGGTTTGCCGAGCTCATGGCACACCCCCTGGTGGGCGAGGCCGAAAGCTGCGGTTTTGTGGCCGGGCTGGTGCTGGTCAAAGACAAGGTCAAGCGCACGATGTTTGATCCCGACCTGTCGGTCGGCATGCGGTGCCGGGGGCACTGTTTCCAGAACGGACTGATCATGCGTGCCGTGGGCGACCGCATGATCATCTCGCCCCCGCTGGTCATGACCCGGGCGCAGATCGACGAAATGATGGCGCTGATTCGGCTGTGCCTGGACGCGACGCTGGCAGATTTGCGCGCGCAAGGCTTGCTGGGATGACCCAGCCCGCGCGATTCTTTGTTACAGTAAATGTGCCCCAAATGGGGGATAAAGCTGGTCTGTTAATTGCTTGTTGCGCGCAAGTGTCGACGCAGTCTGTCTGTGCATCAACCGCTGGGATTTTTCCCGCTTTTCTGGAGCGTTCCTCACCATGAAGAAACAAGTTCTGGCCCTGGCCATTTCCGCCATCCTTCTCGCCGCTTGCGGCAAGAAGGAAGAGCCGGCACCTGCCGCCGCCCCAGCGGCGCCAGTGGCCGCCGCCCCCGCTGAGCCGGCCAAGCCCGCCGGTCCGGTGTACGACGACGAAAAGGTCCTGAACATCTACAACTGGCCCGACTACGTGCCCGAAGGCATGATCGCCGCCTTTGAAAAAGAGTCGGGCATCAAGGTCAACTACGACAC
>JBIIQD010000147.1:0-6389 GCA_044342265.1 Hydrogenophaga sp.
GCACTTTGACGAGATGAGCGATCTCGCCAAAAGCCTGCGCGAAAAACTGCCTTCGGTCTGCACCATCACCGGACTGCCAGTGCTGTCGCGCCAGGAGTCTGCCGATGGCACGATCAAGTGGCTGTTCGATGTGGGGGGTGGCAATGCGGTCGAGACTGTGTTCATTCCGGAAGACGACCGAGGTACGCTGTGCATTTCTTCACAGGCCGGTTGCGCTGTGGGATGCCCTTTTTGTTCCACAGGGCATCAGGGTTTTTCGCGCAATCTTCGCACCGGGGAAATCCTGGCACAGCTCTGGCACGCTGAGCATTTCTTGCGCAAACACCTGAACGTCACCGATCGCGTGATCACCAACGTGGTGATGATGGGCATGGGCGAGCCATTGCAAAACTACGGAGCTCTGGTGCCCGCGCTGCGCGTGATGCTGGACGATCACGGCTATGGCCTGTCGCGCCGCAGAGTGACCGTGTCGACGTCCGGCGTGGTTCCGATGATCGATCGCTTGGCCCAGGACTGTCCCGTGGCGCTGGCGGTCTCGCTGCATGCGCCCAACGACAGCCTGCGTGACCCGCTGGTGCCGCTCAACCGCAAGTACCCGATTGCCGAGCTGCTGGATGCGTGCCTGCGCTACCTGCCAGCGGCACCGCGCGACTTCATCACTTTCGAGTACTGCATGCTCGATGGCGTGAATGACCAGCCCGAGCACGCCCGGCAGTTGCTGGAGCTGGTGCGGCAACATGGGGGTCAGGGTGTCCCCTGCAAATTCAACCTGATACCCTTCAACCCGTTTCCGGATTCGGGCTTGCGCTGTTCGTCGCGGTCGGTGGTGCTGGCGTTTGGCAAGATTCTCAATGAGGGCGGTGTGGTCACGACGGTGCGAAAGACCCGAGGCGATGACATCGATGCCGCCTGTGGGCAATTGGCCGGCGATGTGATGGACCGTACCCATGTGGCGCAACGGCGTAGCGCCGCACAGCCTATCCGCTTTGTTCACCTTTCCAAGGAAAACCAGGCATGACTGAATCCCGCGTTGGCCGAGAAACCCATGGTTGGTACAAGAAGATCGACAGCTGTGACCAAGGTGACATGCTGTCCCGGCTTGTGTTGGGGGTCCTCATGCTGGCCTCGCTGGCAGGATGTGCCAACGTCCCGGCCTCGGGAGGCTCGGACCGCGGCGCCGTGCCGATCACGGAGTCTGACGAGCCTGAGGCCCGAAAAAGGGCACGCATCCGGATTGAACTGGCCACCGGATATTTCGATCAGGGGCAAACCTCGGTCGCGCTGGATCAGATCAAGCAGGCCTTGGTTGCCGATCCAAGCTTTGGCCTTGCCTATTCGTTGCGCGCACTGGTTTACATGCGTTTGAATGAACCCGCCTTGGCCGAAGAGAGTTTCAAACGAGCGCTCCAGATCAATCCTCGCGACCCGGATGCCCTGCACAATTACGGGTTCTTTGTCTGCCAGCAGGGCCGCCATAAGGAATCTTTGTCGCTGTTCCAGAATGCCTTGACCTCTCCGCTTTACACCGGACAAGCCAAGACCTACATGATGTTGGGGACTTGCCAATTGAGAATGGGGCAATTGGTCGAGGCCGAGGGCAGTTTTGCCCGGGCCTACGAGCTGGACCCCGCGAACCCCTATGTCGGCTACAACCTCGCAAACCTGGAGTACCAGCGCGGAGAGTTCACCAAGGCGCAGTTTGTGATCCGGCGATTGAACAACACGGAACAGGCCAACGCGGAATCGCTGTGGCTGGGCATCAAGATTGAGCGCAGTCTGAACAACGCAGAGGTCGTCGATCAGCTGGCGCAGCAGTTGGAGCGCCGCTTCCCGCGGTCCAAAGAGTGGGCTGCCTATCAGAGGAGAGCTTTCAATGAGTGATCCGATGAACCAGGTACAGACGTTTTCTCGTCCGGTGCTGTTGCGACAAGCGCGTGAAGCCCAAGGGCTGCACATCGCGGCGCTCGCCGCCGCGTTGAAGGTTCCGGTCAAGAAGCTGGAAGCGCTGGAGGCAGGTCGCTATGATGAATTGCCCGATTTGACCTTTGCCCGCGCTCTGGCGTCCAGCGCCTGTCGGCAACTCAAGATCGATCCTGCCCCGGTGCTGGAGCAAATTCCGCAGGGACAACTGCCGGTTCTGGGCGACACTTCCCATGGTATCAATGCCCCGTTCAAGGCGGGTCAGGAAGGCAGTTCTGCACCTTCCGCCGACTGGCTTCGCCGTCCTGCTGTGGCAGTGTCCGTTGCGCTGCTGGTGGGTGCCGCCGTTTTGTTGCTGGTGCCCGACTGGGATGACAGTCTGGGTGCCGCCAAGAAAGCCGTTGCTGATCTGAGTGATACGGCGACACCGGCGCAGGGAACTCAGACGCCCGTAGCGACCATTTCGCCTGCGCCGACCCCTGTGGTCGAAGATGCTCCTGCGGTTCCTGGTTCCATCCCGGTGACTCCAGTGGAGTCTCCTCCGCCTGCTGCTCCTGTGGATGCTGCCAGCACACCATCATCGAGTGCCCTGTTGCGCATCGCAGCGACCGCAGACGCTTGGGTCGAGGTCGTGGACGGTGCTGGCAAGTCCCAGGTCCAGCGCATGCTCAGAAGGGGCGATGCACTGGACTTCTCCACTTCGCCACCTTACTCTGTGGTGGTGGGCCGAGCCGATGCCGTCGAGGTGTCGGTGCGCGGACAGTCGTTCGACGTGATGCCCTATGCGCGCAACAGTGTGGCGCGCTTCCAAGTGAAATGACCATGCACACTGCCACCATACCGCTTCGCGAAGAAGCAGGAAGCTGCGACCCGCAACCCGTTTCGCTGAGTGCACCGCGCATCCGCCACAGCCGTGCGGGCGTTGTGTCCTGGCGGGATCATCATGTCACGGTTGGGGGTGGTGCTCCCGTTCGGGTGCAGTCGATGACCAACACCGACACCGCAGACGCGATTGGCACTGCGATCCAGGTCAAGGAACTGGCACAGGCCGGCTCCGAACTGGTCCGCATCACCGTCAACAACGACGAGGCCGCGCGTGCCGTGCCCCATATCCGCGAGCAACTGGACCGCATGGGTATCCATGTGCCACTGATCGGCGACTTCCATTACAACGGGCACCGATTGCTGACCGATCACCCGGCCTGTGCCGAGGCCCTGTCTAAATACCGGATCAACCCTGGCAATGTCGGACGTGGGGACAAGGGCGACCGGCAGTTTGCACAGATGGTTGAAATCGCCGCTCGCTGGGACAAGGCAGTGCGAATTGGTGTCAACTGGGGTAGCCTGGACCAGGACCTTCTGGCCCGCCTGATGGACGACAACGCCAAGCGCTCAGCGCCTTGGGATGCGCGGCAAGTGATGTATGAGGCCCTGATCACTTCGGCGCTGGATTCGGCGCGCCGCGCCGAAGAGATTGGCCTGAACCGCAACAACATCACGCTGTCCTGCAAGGTCAGCGGCGTGCAGGACCTGATCGCGGTGTACCAGGAGCTGGCCAGCCGCACCGACCATGTCTTGCACCTGGGGCTGACAGAGGCGGGCATGGGCACCAAAGGAGCAGTGGCCTCGACCGCCGCTCTGTCGGTGCTGCTGCAACAAGGGATTGGTGACACCATTCGGGTCTCGCTGACGCCCCAACCGGGTGAAGCGCGCACGCAGGAAGTGGTCATTGCCGCCGAAATCCTGCAGTCGCTGGGATTGCGCGCCTTTGTACCCAGCGTCACAGCCTGTCCGGGCTGCGGGCGCACCACGAGCACGACCTTCCAGGAGCTGGCCAAACAGATTGACGACTTCCTCCGCGCCTCCATGCCGGTGTGGCGCGAGCGCTATCCGGGTGTCGAGAGCATGAAAGTGGCTGTGATGGGGTGCATTGTCAACGGCCCGGGTGAAAGCAAGCACGCCGACATCGGCATCAGTTTGCCGGGCACCGGTGAAGCGCCGGCGGCGCCGATTTTCATCGATGGTCAGAAAGCAATGACCTTGCGCGGCGAAGGCATCGCCACCGAGTTTCAGCAGATCGTCGAAAACTATATTCATAAGCGGTTCGGCGCCACCGCCTAAGCCGTTTGCGGCGTCTGTCGCCGTTCCTTGCGAAGCAGATCCATGGCAGAGAAACTGAGCGCCGTCAAAGGCATGAACGACATTGCCCCTCCCGTGTCAGCGCATTGGGAGTGGCTCGAGGACACGCTGCGCTCGCTGATGCGGCGTTACGGCTACCGCAACGTGCGCACGCCTATCGTCGAGTCGACCGCACTTTTTGTGCGTGGACTGGGCGAGGTCACCGACATCGTGGAGAAGGAGATGTACTCCTTCGAAGATCGACTCAATGGCGAGCAGCTCACACTGCGACCTGAGAACACGGCGGGTGTGGTGCGTGCGGCGCTGGAGCACTCGATGCTTTACGACGGAGGCAAACGGCTCTACTACATGGGCCCGATGTTTCGCCACGAAAGGCCGCAACGCGGTCGTTACCGTCAGTTTCATCAATGTGGCGCCGAGGCGCTGGGCTTTGCAGGACCGGATGTTGATGCCGAGCTGATCGTGCTGGCTTGTGACCTGTGGGCCGAACTCGGGCTGGATGGCGTGGAACTGGAGATCAACAGCCTGGGACAACCCGCTGAACGTCAGGCACATCGGCAGGCGCTTATCGCTTACCTGGAGGCGAACCTTGATCGGCTGGACGAAGACGCCAAGCGCCGCTTGCACACCAACCCTCTGCGCATCCTGGACACCAAGAACCCGGCCATGCAGGACTTGGTGAACGTCGCGCCGCGCCTGATGGACCACTTGGGGGAGCAGTCGCTTGACCACTTCAACCGGCTGAGGTCGCTGCTGGACGCCCAAGGCGTTGCTTATCGTATCAACCCGCGCCTGGTGCGCGGCATGGACTACTACAACCTCTCGGTGTTTGAGTTTGTGACTACCCAGCTGGGGTCTCAGGGCACGGTCTGCGCTGGCGGTCGTTACGACGGCTTGTTCGAGCAAATCGGCGGCAAAGCAGCGCCCGCCGTGGGCTGGGCGCTGGGCATGGAGCGCATCTTGGAGTTGCTCAAGGAGCAGGGAAAGCTGCCGGAGCCCGCGGCGCCCGATGCCTACGCAGTGATTCCGGATGCCGCCGCGATGTCTGTAGCCTTGCCTTTGCTGAGGCAGCTGCGCGGGCTCGGGGTTTCGGTGGCCATGCATGCTGGTGGCGCCGACGGCATGGGCAGCATGAAGTCGCAGTTCAAAAAAGCCGATGCCAGTGGCGCCCGCTGCGCCTTGGTGTTTGGTGCCCAGGAGCTGGCCCAGGGGCAAGTTGCCGTCAAAACGCTGCGCGGCAGCCGCGACCAAGAAGGTGCGCAGACGCTGCAACCCCTTGATGCGGTCGTCTCTTGGGCATCAAGCCTCCAGGCATGATCCTGGCCGCAGGACCTGGACCTACAATCGTTGACCGTTTTCACTGCACACAACATGGCCAATTTCGACCTCGAAGAGCAAGAACAGATCGACCAGCTCAAGCATTTCTGGGCCCAATATGGCAACCTCATCACCTGGGCGTTGATCGTGGTGTTCGCAGGGTTCGCGGCCTGGAATGGCTGGAACTGGTGGCAGCGCGACCAGTCGGTCAAGGCCGCCGCCCTGTACGACGAAATCGAGCGGGGCGCACAGGCCCGGGATGTGGCCAAGACCGAGCAAGCGCTGGCCGACATCAAGAACCAGTTTGGTCGCACCAGCTTCGCCGCGCAGGGCGCGCTGCTGGCGGCCCAGAGCCTTTTCGAAGCCGGCAAAAGTGATGGTGCCAAGGCTGCGCTGGGCTGGGTGGCCGACAGCGCATCTGATGATTCTTATAAGGCCATCGCCCGCTTGCGACTGGCGGCTCTGCATTTGGAAGCCAAGGCCTACGACGAAGCCCTCAAAACGCTGCAGGCGCCCATGCCGCAAGCCTTTGCCGCACTGGCATCTGACCGCTTGGGCGATGTGTTGATGGCCCAGGGTAAAGGCGAAGAGGCCAAAGCCGCTTACAAGAAAGCCTGGGATGGTATGAATGACCGCACCGAGTACCGACAGCTGGTGCAAGTCAAGCTGGCCTCGTTGGGGATTGACGTGAGCCCGGTGGCGCCCAAAGGAGCAGCGCAGTGATCGCGGCACGGTTGCGCTCCTGTCTGTCGGCGACGCTGCTGTCGTTGGCTGCGTTGGCGCTTTTGGGGGCCTGCTCGGGTAGCCCCAGGGTCAAGGCTGCCGACCTGCCGCCGCCCGCCAAAAAGCTTGTGCCACAGGCGATGTGGTCCACTCAAATGGGTGCGTCGACTCTTCCTTTGGCACCTTTGGCGCTGCAAGGGCGTGTCTACCTATCCGGTGGCTCCGGCGCAGTGGCAGCGGTAGACGCGACTTCGGGCCGTGACCTCTGGCGTGTGAACCTGGGAACACCG
>JBIIQD010000148.1:0-6348 GCA_044342265.1 Hydrogenophaga sp.
CAGCAGGGCCGCCACAGGCGCCGAGCCGCGAACGGCACTGAGCGCGAGCACGGTCACTGTTCGCACGACCGGGCCAGATCGCATCTCCACCATGTCTCCCGCCTTGACATCTTTGGCTGGCTTGACGCTGGCGCCGTTGACGCGCACCCGGCCTTTGTCGATTTCCTCTGCGCTGATGGAGCGCGTCTTGTAAAAGCGCGCAGCCCACAGCCACTTGTCAAGCCGGACTTTGCCGCTGGCGGTCGCGTCATGCATGCGCGATGTGCTCAGAAATGATGTTCTTGACCAGAGGCAGTCGAACCGTGATGTCCAGTCCCTGCAACTGGCCGTGCACCACCCGGTTGTCCAGATCCAGGCTGCCGTCCAAGGACTGAACGATCCCATGGCAGATGGCCAGCCCCAGGCCTGAACCCGAGGCTGTGGGGCGCGCGCCGTGGTCGGTGGCGAATGGCTGGAACAAGCGTTCGCGCAGCGCTGCAGAAATGCCGGGCCCGCTGTCGCTGATGGACAAAGCAGCCGTTTGAACATCTGCCACCATGGACACCGTCAGCCGGCCGCCTGTCGGGGTGTTCTTGATCGCGTTGTGCAGCAGGTTGCGCCCCAGTTCCCGCAGTGCCCATTCATGAGAGCGGACCTTCGTGATTGTCAGATCGAGCGAAAAATCCAGGTCTTTCTCGGCAATCAGCGGCGCCAGCTCCAAGGCCACCGAGCGCATCGCCTCGCCCCAGTCAGTGACCGGGGCGTCCCTGTCCTCGCGCAGCTGCTCCACCTTGGCCAGCGCCAGCATCTGGTTGGCCAGCTCGGTGGCGCGCTCTACCGTCTGACCGATTTCCTCCAGCGCCTGCGCTGCTGGCAGATCGCCTCGGCGCGCCGACTGCACCTGCGTCTTGAGGACCGCCAGCGGTGTGCGCAGCTGGTGCGAGGTGTCACGCACAAAGCGTTTCTGGTGTTCCAGCAACTGTGACAGCCGCTGCATGTGCTGGTTGGTGGCTTCCATCAGAGGCAGCAACTCGCGGGGCGCGCTGCCGGTGGGCAAGGGCGACAAGTCGTTCTCGCCACGGTGCGCGAGCGCATGGCTGATCAGGCGAACCGGTCGCGTGGCGCGTTGCACCACGTACACCACCACCACGACGATCACGATCACCAGCGCAGCCTGTCGCCACAGCGTGTCGATCAGAATCTGGCGGGCCAGCGTCTGCCGCAGCTCCAGGGTTTCTGCGACTTGGATGGTGGCCATGCCTTGGCCTGCCACCCCGGCCACCGGCTGCAGCAGCACCGCCATGCGAACTGGCGCGCCGCGGTACTGGTCGTCGTAGAAGTGCACCAGGGCAGCATAGATCCTCTGATCGGGCAGTCCGCTGCGTGGCGCGGGCATGTCCTCGAAGCCCGAGACCATCTCGCCGCCAAATCCCCTGACGCGGTAAAACAGACGGCTGCGGTTGTCGGCTTCGAAGGCTTCAAGGGCTGAGTACGACAACGTCGCGCTCAACTGGGGCGCCTCGGCGTTCCCTTTGACCTCAAGTTGCTCGCCCAGGGACTTGGCGGTGGCCAAGAGGGTGCGGTCGTAGGCCGTGTCGGCGGCGGCCAGCGCCTGGCGGTAGAGCACGACCGTGTTGATGATGATGAACCCAAACAAAGGCAGCAGGATGCCCAACAGCAGCGTGCGCCGCAGAGACAGTGGCGCGCTCACGCCATGGCTTTCAAGAGGTAGCCCAGGCCGCGCAGCGTCACCAACTGAGCACCTGTGTGGCCAATCTTCTTTCGCAACCGGTACGCCACCACCTCGATCGCCTCGGGTTGGAGATGCCCTTCGCCCGGGAACACCAGCTCAAACAGCCGCTCCTTGGTGATGGCCTGGCCGGGTTGAGCGAGCACCGCCCGCAGCAAGGCCAATTCACGCGGCGGCAGCTCCATGGGCGCGCCTTCGTGGTAAACCGCACCACTGTCCCGGTCAATCTGCATGCCGCACCAGCTCGCGCTGCGAGAAGGCTGGGTTCCGTAAGTCTCGGCGCTGTCGGTCGAGCGTCGCACCAGTGCACGCACCCGGGCTTCCAGCTCGTCGAGATCAAAGGGCTTGGGCAGGTAGTCGTCGGCGCCAGTGTTCAGCCCGATGATGCGGTCCCCGACCGTGCCGCGTGCGGTCAGAATGATCACCGGTGTCTTCAAGCCGTCGGCCCTCGCGCCGGCCAGCACCTGCAGGCCATCGCGCCCGGGCAGGCTCAGGTCGAGCAGCACCAGGTCAGGCAGACTCGAGCGCCACAACGCCAGCGCTCGGTCGCCGTCGCCGCAGGTCAGCACCTGCATGCCACGGCGCTCCAGCGTGCGCTGCAGCGTGGCCTGCATGGTGGGGTTGTCTTCGATCAGCAGCAGTTTCATCTGAGAAGCCATTATGGTCATGGCTGTTCAGTCTCGGGTGCATCTAGGGCTGTCCTTTGCGGGCGCGCCGTTCAGGCGATCGCCTCGCACAGGACCAAGTTCTCGCCTTGGAGGCCAGCCCCAGAGACCGCGTGGTCGAGTGCGAACGGTGGTTCGCCTTGTAGCTGTAGCGCATACCCCAGGCTGTGCAACCAGGGAGCCAGCGCCTGCGGCGCCAATGTCCACCGAAAGGGTTCGGACCGCCAGGCCAGCCAGCCCTCCACCAGGCGGCTTGACGGTCGGAAGCCGGCGCGGCCTTCAGGCCAGCGCACCATGTGGCTGAAGATCAGACGGACCGACACGGGCGACAAGGCTCGCAACTGGTCGCGCAGCAGAGTTACCACGGCCGCCTCTTCCAGATACATCAGCACCCCCTCGAGCACGACCAGGGTCGGGCGAGGGTCCTCCATCAGCGTGGCGGGCAGGCGAGAGACCGAAAGATCAACACTGTGGAGAGTTAGGTTCACCGGCAGGTTCACCTTGGCGCGGTCCAGACCTTCACGCTTGAAGGCTTGGGTGGCGGGGTGATCGATCTCCACCCAGTCCACCTCGGGCCGCAGCGGCGCCAAGCGCAAAGCCAGGGTATCCAGGCCCGCTCCAATCACAATGACCCGGCGCACACCGTGTTGCAGAGCGTTGCGACATTGCTGCTCGATCCAACGTTTTCGCAGCAGGTAGTGCCGCATGATGCCGGGGTGGGTGAGATGCTCCAGCCCGCGCCAGAGCCCTCGGGTCCATGGGCTGGTGGCGCTTGCGCTGAGGCAGCGGTCGGTCCAGGTGGTCGCCAGGAATTGACGGCACAGCAAGGCAGCCCCCGGCGGCACCAGGGCTTCTTCGGCGGGATCGCTGGCCAGCAACAAGGTGCTGGCCGCGATGACTTTGGCGGTGGTGCTGGCTTGGCCGGCCTTCATGAGCGTTCGCCCAGCAGCGAAACATGGTGGCGGTACCAGTCGCTGGTGAAGCGCTCCTGCGGATCAAAGTGCCGCTTGCGGGCCAAAAAGGTCTCAAACTGGGGGTAGGCCCGCACAACCTGATCGCGGGTGGCGTGGCGGTGGTAGGTGAGAAAGTAACTACCTCCCAGAGACAGGGCGGCGTCGATCAAGCCGCGAAAGGCCTCGGCAGTTCGGGCCTGTCCCTCGGCGCTGTGAGCGGTTCGCAGATTGAAGATGACGCAGGCGTAGTCGGCCTTGGCCCAGGGCAGGAAGCTCACCTCGTCTTTCAGGATGGCGCGGATGGTGCCGTAGATCACCTCCACGCCCAGCTTCTTCAGGATGCCTGCCGCTTGCGCCATGAAGGTCGCGATCTGGTCACGCGGCACATAGTGTTCACCGATGACCAGGGTCTGTCGCGGCCCGGGGTTGTGGTCTGGCGCCAGGGCACGCTCCAGCACATCGGCGTAGCTGGGAATGTAGGTGCTCAGCTGCATGGTGTCGGCCCAGTAGCTCTGGCCATGCGTGCCCAGGTAGTGCTGGGCATAGCGTTGGAAGGCCTGGGCTTTGTCTTCGTGGGCCAGCTTGAGCAGTTGCAACCAGGCCTCCGCTGGCAGGTCGGCGCTGGTGGAGTCGTCGGCATCGGACGCCTGCGTGGGCTTGTAGCAGGCGAACACCCCGCGGTGAAGAAAGCTGTCGTCGGTGGGATCGATGGCGAACTGGAAATCGCCATAGAGGCAGCCGTCGTCCACGCGGCGATACACGGCATTCATCGCGTCGGCCAGGTCCAGGATGTCCACGACACGTCGCACTCGCTGGCGCGGCACCAGTCGCAGGGTGGCAGCGTAGATGAGACCAAAAAGACCATACCCACCGATCACCAGGGAAAACAGCTCGGCATTCTGGCTCCGGCTGCAGAGCAGGACCTGGCCCTCGGCGTTCACCAGCGTGAGGTCCTCGATGTCCGCGCCCATGGGCTGCATCAGCAGACCACGGCCGTGGGCGTTGGCCGAAATCGAGCCACCCAGCGTCACCTCGTCAACGCCGGTCTGCTTCTGGCCGATGGCCCAGCAACCGCCACCGGGCGCGGGCATCTGGTGGCTGGCGGCGATGATGTGGTGCCAGTTGGCTCCGGCTTCGATGTGCAGCAGGCCCCGGCTGGCGTCGGTGCCCAGCACGCGGTTCAACCCGGTCGTGTCCACATGCCGTTGCAGGGTTGCAAACTGCTGTCCACCCATGGCGTGGCGGGCGCCGGCGACAGACAGGGACACCCCATCGCGTGCGGCCTGTTTCACCACCTCGCACAAGGCGGCCAGCGTGGTGGGTCGCACGATGTCGGCAACGGTCGTCGGGTTGAGCTGGGAATGGACATCGTTCAACAGCATGGCAGCGGTATTCCTCTGACGGGCATGGAGTGGGGTCGGGGGGATTATGCGGACCCGTTTTGGGCACGCGGGAACCGTCCTTGTGGCCCTCCTAGGGTTTTTCCTGAGACCTTCGACAGCCGATTGACAGCGCCGGACAGGAAGATCAACCCTGTCGATCAACCCTTCACGGAGACAACACATGCGTCGCGATACCTTTCTGAAGTCCCTGGCCGCTCTGGCCGCCGCCGGTGCCCTGCCCCATGCCGCGTGGGCCGCCAGTGCCAACGTCAAGATGATGATTCCCGCCAACCCGGGCGGTGGCTGGGACGGCACCGGCCGTGCACTGGGCGAGGCCCTGCGCGACGCCAAGGTGGCCGACTCCGTGACCTTCGAGAACAAGGGCGGCGCCGCCGGCGCGATCGGCCTGGCCCAGTTCTACAACTCTGCCAAAGGTGATCCGAACGCGATCATGGTGATGGGCGCGGTGATGCTGGGCGGCATCATCACCGGCAAGCCGCCGGTCTCGATCACGCAGGTCACGCCGATTGCCCGCCTGACGACCGAATACAACGTGTTCGTGCTGCCAGCCAATTCGCCGTTCAACACCATGAAGGACGTGGTCGAGGCGCTCAAGAAAGACCCGGGCAGCATCAAGTGGGGCGGCGGTTCGCGCGGTTCCACCGAGCACATCGCAGCTTCGCAGATCGCCCAGGCCGTGGGCGTGCCAGCCGCCAAGATCAACTACGTGCCGTTCCGCGGCGGCGGTGAGGCGGTTGCGGCCATCCTCGGCGGCAACGTCACGGTCGGGGGCAGCGGCTACAGCGAGTTCCAGCAGTACATCGAGAGCGGCAAGATGAAGGCGATCGCCATCACGGCCGGCCAGCGCGTCAAGGGCCTGGACAAGATCCCGACGCTCAAGGAGCAGGGCATCGACGTCGAGATCGGCAACTGGCGCGGTGTCTACGGCGCCGCCGGCCTCACCCCCGAGCAGCGAGCCGCGCTGACCGACATGATCGTCAAGGCCACCAAGAGCAAGGCCTGGCAGGACGCGCTGGTCAAGAACAACTGGACCCCAGCCCTGTTGACCGGCAAGGCCTTCGACGAATTCGTTGACCGCGACTTCTCCAGCCTGCGCGCGACCATGGTTCGCGCCGGCATGGTGTAAGCACCCGTCCTCGTCTGGTTGATACAGCGGCCGCGGCGTTCGCGTCGCGGCCGTTTGTTTTCCGTCTTCTATTCAGGCAGGAGAGTTCCCATGCAAGCCTCCCAATCTGCGGACACCGAGCCGCGCCCCGATCACCGTCCTGGCCAACTCGCCCTGGGCATTGCCGCCGTACTCCTGGCCGCCGGTCTTGCCTACGGTGCGGCCAACATCCCGTCAGATGCGGGCTATGCCGGCGTGGGCCCGAATTTCCTGCCCTGGGTGGTGGCCGCAGCGATGGGGCTGTGCGGTGTCTTGCTGATCTGGGAGGTGAGAACCGGCGGCTTTCGAAACATGCCCGAACCCTCGGGTGCAGCGCATGGCGACTGGCACGCCATGGCCTGGGTCTCTGCCGGCATCCTGGGCAATGCCGCCCTGATCACCACCATCGGCTTCATCTTGAGTTGCGCGCTGTGTTTCACTCTGGCGGTGCGCG
>JBIIQD010000149.1:0-6303 GCA_044342265.1 Hydrogenophaga sp.
TCATCTCTTTCTTCGCGTCGCGCGAGGTCGACTCGCCCTGGTTCATGCGCTTGTGGATGTCCTTGAGGTGGGACAACGGCACGACCACGCTGCTCTGGATGTTCATGAGTCCGGTCTGCAACTCCTGTACGGGCGGAATGTTGCGCTGCATGGTCACGCTCCAGGGCTTGCCGGCCGCGGCCTGCTTTTCGACCCACTTGAGGTTGAGCAGGTTGGCCGGGAAGTCGGCAATGAACTTGTCTTGCGGCATGCCGCACTTGTCCACGATGATGCGGCGCAGCTCGCGCTCTTTCTTTCGCACCTCGTCGACCTGGCCGCGCAGCGTGCCACACAGCTTTTCGATCGCCTTGGCGGTGAAGCGGATCGTCATCAGCGTTTCAGTGATCGACTCCTGTGTCTTGACGTAGTGAGGTGTTCCGTAACCTTCCTTGTCATAGATCTTGTGCAACTTCTCGAACAGGGCGCGCATACCGTCAAAGCGCTCCAGCGCCTCGCGCTTGAGTTCTTCGAGCTTGCGGGTCAGGGCTTTGGAGCCGCCCTTGCCGTCGTCGTCGTCAGCCTCGTCGTAGTCGTCAAAGTCTTCTTCGGCCACGTAGTCGTCGGCGGCATCGGCATCCGCGAATCCATCCACCACGGTCGAGATCACGACCTTGCCACTGCGGATGTCTTCCGACATCGCCAGGATGTCGGCGATGGTGGCGGGAGATTCGGAGATCGCTGCCATCATGTCGTTGAGGCCGCCTTCGATGCGTTTGGCAATCTCGATCTCGCCTTCGCGCGTCAGCAGTTCAACGGTGCCCATTTCGCGCATGTACATGCGCACGGGGTCGGTGGTGCGGCCGAATTCGCTGTCCACGGTGGACAGAGCAGCTTCGGCTTCTTCTTCGGCTTCCTCTTCGGTCGCGGCGGTGGGGCCGGTGTTGTTCAGCAGCAGGGTTTCAGCGTCGGGCGTCTGCTCGTAAACGGCCACTCCCATGTCATTCAGCAGCGAAACCACCACCTCCAGCGTTTCGGCTTCGACCAGCTTGTCGGGCAGGTGGTCATTGATCTCGCCATGGGTCAAGTAGCCGCGGGTCTTGCCCAGCTTGATCAGCGTCTTGAGGCGCTCGCGGCGCATCCTGGTTTCTTCTTCGGACAGGACAGTTTCGTCCAGGCCGAATTCCTTCATCAGCGCCCGCTCTTTGGCCTTGCTGATCTTCATGCGCAGCGGCTTGGCCTTTTCGGTCGGCTGAGCGGTCGCGTCTACTGCCTCGACTTCGACTTCGCCACTGAGTTCGTCTTCGATGTCGCTCAGATCGGCATCGTCCAGATCAGCCCCTGGGCCACCAGCGCCAGCAGCGGGTTTGCGGCCCCGTTTGGCCGCCGGCTTCTCTGCGCCAGCTTTCGCCGGACGACCCGCTTTTTTCTTGGCAGGCACATCTTCTTCGATGAGATCGAGCGCTTCTGCTTTGGACTTGCGGTCGCTGGGTTTGGAAGCGGGGGTTTTGGCCGCGGCTTTGGTCAGGGTCTTTACAGGCGTCACAACAGGGGCTTTCTTCTTGATGGGCTCCTTGGACGGCAAGGCTTTCGCACTGGCCTTCGGCGCTGTTTTGGTGCGGGAAACGACGGGCGTACTGGACTTCTTCGCGGGCATGAGGACCTCAAAAAAATGTCAAATAAAGAACCGGCAGAGGGCACACAAAAACTGGCGGAAGTCCGCACGAGACGGACCATCCACGGAGGTTTTGGTCAGCACACCACCCATCACCCGCCGGAGGGGATGGGCCTGCAAGCTGTGTGGGCGAACATTTGGGGTGCAGTCCTTGCGGGGTACATCGGGACCGGTTGCGGTCGCCGAGTTGGCCTGGGTTATTCCCTGGTACCCCTGTTCTGGGGTTGGCCGGTGCCGGAGGTGCTGCTGTCGCGCTTGCGGTGCAAACCCGACATTATACCGGTTGGCCGGGCTTGATCGCCTTGATGCGTTCATTGAGCTCACGCAGGCGCTCTCGAGCGCCTGGATCGGTCTCAGCCTGTTGAGACAGTGCCTGGCTCAGGCGCATCAGCTCGTCCCGCCGCAGCAGGTCCATGACACCGGCCAGCTCGCCGAGTTCGGCCGCGCTGTCGGCGGCCACGGTGGCCTGCTCGACCTCGGCGCACACGTAGGCCTCAAACGACTCGCCGCGCAAGGCTTCCCGCAGCGCTGCCCAGGGTTGTGGGCCATGTTCGTGCAGCTGTGCCTCAAACCAGGCAAACACGGGGCCGTGTGGGGTCGGCAGGTGGGCCAGCATCGCGTGGTCATCGGCGGACAGCTGGTCCCAAGCGGCGGCATTGGCCAGCAAAAGGCCCACGGCGCGGTCCACACGGCTCTTGCTGGCCACTTGTCGACCCAGCATGCGTGGCGGCAGCGGGGGATTCTTGCGCCAGCCACTTCGGCTACCGCCACTCCAAGTCCCGCTGCGATACAAGCCGCCGTCGCTGGGTGCGCTCCACGCGCCGCTGCCGTGGTGGGGCGCGGGCGCCATGGTGGAGGTGGAATAGGGCTGCACCAGTGGGTCGGCAGCGGCTGGGGCAGCGGCTCCGGGCGCCGGGGCTCGATCCTCACGCGGGCGCCGGGCGCCCCGATCATCGCGCAACCACAGCTGCTGCAGATCTGGGGTGCCGATGCCGATCTGTTGCGCCAACTCGGACAGCAGCTGGCGTTTGAGCGCCCCTTCGGGCAAGGCATTCCACAAAGGTCTGGCCTGACTTGACAAGCGTGCCCGCCCTTCGGCAGTGGTCAGATCGCAGTCCGCGCTGGCCGCATCGATCAGGAAACGTGACAGCGGCACTGCCTGTTTGACGGCGTTGGCAAAAGCGTCGGCACCGTGTTCGCGCACATAGCTGTCAGGGTCATGCTCGGGCGGCAGAAACAAGAATTTGACGCTGCGGGTGTCGCTGGCCAGCGGCAGCGCGGCGTCCAGTGCCTTGCGCGCGGCGCGGCGTCCTGCGCCGTCGCCATCGAAACTGAAGACCACTGCGTCGGTGAAGCGGAACAGTTTGTGAACATGGTCCGGGGTGCAGGCGGTGCCCAGCGTGGCCACGGCGTTGGCAAAGCCCAGCTGCGCCAGCGCGACCACGTCCATGTATCCCTCGGTCACGAGCGCGTAGCCGTGCTGGCGGATCGCGGTGCGTGCCTCGAACAGTCCGTAGAGTTCGCGGCCCTTGCTGAACACGGGTGTCTCGGGCGAGTTGAGGTATTTGGGTTCGCCCTTGTCCAGCACCCGTCCGCCGAACCCGATGCACTCTCCCTTGACATTGCGAATCGGGAACATGATGCGGTCGCGAAAGCGGTCATAGCGCTTGCTCTCGACAGTCTGACCGTCATGACCTTTTTCCTCTGCGTGTTCGATCACCAGGCCAGACTCGACCAGCAGGGGTTCGCCGTAGTCCGCAAACACGCTGGCAAGGTGCCGCCAGCCCTCGGGTGAATAGCCCATGCCAAACGTCTTGGCGATCTGGCCAGACAGGCCACGGCCCTTGAGGTAAGCGACAGCACGGGGCGAATCCTTGAGGTCCTTCTGGTAGGCCTTGGCGGCCTTTTCAAGCACATCGGTCAGCGTGGACTGCTTCTGGCGCTGTTGCGCCGCACGTTCGCGGTCCTGCGGCGAGACGTCGTCTTCAGGCACCTGCAGCCCGATCTGCTGTGCCAGGTCCTTGACCGCCTCGACGAAACTCATGCCCGCATGTTCCATCAGGAATCCGATGGCATTGCCATTGGCGCCGCAGCCAAAGCAGTGGTAGAACTGTTTGGTCGGGCTGACGCTGAACGATGGTGACTTTTCGCCGTGGAACGGGCACAGCCCCATGAAATTGGCACCGCCCTTCTTCAGCTGGACGTAGCGGCCCACCACATCGACCACGTCGACGCGGTTGAGCAGTTCCTGGATGAAAGACTGGGGGATCGCCACGACCCTATTCTCGCCCACGCCTACATTTTTAGACCGGAAACCAGCATGACCAGCCTCTTTGACCAGGACCTGTCCCGCAACGACGCCAATTTCGCAGCGATCTCGCCCTTGAGCTTTCTCGAGCGCGCGGCCGAGGTCTATCCCAACCGCTTGGCCGTCGTGCACGGCCCCCTGCGCCAGACCTGGGCCCAGACCTATGCCCGCACACGGCAACTGGCCAGCGCCTTGCGGCAGGCGGGCATTGGAAAGAACGACACGGTGGCGGTGATGTTGCCCAACACCCCGCCCATGGTCGAGGCGCACTTCGGCGTGCCAATGGCGGGTGCTGTGCTCAATGCGATCAACACCCGACTGGACCCCGAGGCCATCGCCTTCATGCTCGACCACGGCGAAGCGAAGGCCGTGTTGGTGGATCCGGAGTTCGCGGGGACCCTGGCCAAGGCGCTCGTGCTGCGCCAGACCACCACACCGCTGCTGGTGATCGACGCCGAAGACGCGCAGTTCACCGGCGAACGCCAGCCCTTGGGCAGCACCACCTACGAAGCTTTTCTCGCGGGGGGCGACCCGGCGTTTGCCTGGAGCCTGCCGGCCGACGAATGGGACGCGATCGCGCTGAACTACACCAGCGGTACCACCGGCAATCCCAAGGGTGTCGTCTACCACCACCGTGGTGCGGCCATGAACGCAATCAGCAACATCCTCGAGTGGGACATGCCCAAACACGCGGTCTACCTCTGGACCCTGCCGATGTTCCATTGCAACGGGTGGTGCTTCCCCTGGACGGTGGCGGCGCGCGCAGGCGTCAATGTCTGCCTCAGGCGTGTGGAAGCGCAGGCCATCTTTGACTTGATGCGAGAGCACGGCGTGACCCACTACTGCGGCGCCCCGATCGTGCAGGGCCTGCTGGTCAACGCGCCCGCCGACATGAAGGCTGGCATCCCCGCAGGCATCAAGGCCATGGTCGCAGGAGCGGCTCCACCGGCCTCGATGATCGAAGGCATGGAGCAGATGGGCTTCGATTTGACCCACGTGTACGGCCTGACCGAGGTTTACGGCCCGGCCACGGTGTGCGCGAAACAAGGGGATTGGGACGAACTGGACATCGGCGAGCGCGCACGCCTGAACGCGCGCCAGGGTGTGCGATACCACTTGCAGCGTGATGTGCGCGTGCTCAACCCCGAGACCATGTTGCCGGTGCCGCTGGATGGCGAAACCATGGGCGAGATCATGTTCAAGGGCAACATCACCATGAAGGGTTACCTGAAGAACCCCAAGGCGACTGCCGAGGCTTTTGCTGGCGGCTGGTTCCACAGTGGCGACCTGGCGGTGCAGTACCCCGATGGCTATTTCAAGATCAAGGACCGCAGCAAGGACATCATCATTTCGGGTGGCGAGAACATCTCGTCCATCGAGGTCGAGGACGTGCTGTACCGCCACCCCGATGTGCTGGCGGCCGCCGTGGTGGCGCGGCCTGACCCGAAGTGGGGCGAGACGCCTTGTGCCTTTGTCGAGCTGAAGCTCGGCGTGCAGACCACACCTGAAGTCATCGTGCTGCACTGCAAGCAGCACTTGGCAGGATTCAAAGTGCCGCGCTTCGTGGTGTTTGGCGAGTTGCCCAAGACCAGTACTGGAAAGATCCAGAAGTTCGAGTTGCGCAAGCGGGCAGGCTCGGCCTCAGCCATCGATGTTTGAGCCAGCATCGATCCGCCGCCTGGCCGCCCCAAGGTTGATCAGCCCCCGTGAGGGCCTAGTCTCCCGCTACCACCCCTTCGCGACGTGGGTCGGCACCTCCCAGCCATACTGGGCGACCGTCTTTCACGCCGCGCTGCAGAGCCTGCAGACCACTGGGCATGGCCGTCTCGCTGACCGTGTGGCCCATCGCTTGCAGCGCCTGAACCGTCCCCGCCGGGAAGCGACCCGCCTCGAGCAGCACCGGCCCGCCCAGTGAACCGAAGTTGGGCAGGTCGATGGCGGCTTGAGGCGTCAAGCCGCCGCTGAGTGTGCCTAACAGTGTTTTGGCGGTGAAATGGATGATCAATGCTCCTCCCGGGCTGCCCGCGCTCATCAGCAGTTCGCCCGTGGCCTTGTCGAACACCAGCGTCGGTGACATGGATGAGCGGGGCCGTTTGCCAGGCTCGACCCGGTTGGCGACCGGTCGACCTTGAGCGTCACGCGGTGCAAAGCTGAAGTCGGTGAGCTGGTTGTTCAGCAGAAAGCCTCCGGGCAACGCCGGGTCCCCCACCATCAGCCGCGCGCCAAAGCCCGCTTCGATGGTGGTGGTCAAGGCCAGTGTGTTGCCAAAGCGGTCGGCAATGCTCAGGTGGCTGGTGCCGTATTCTGTTTGCTCGGGCATCGGCGCCCACGACAGGGTTGCGCC
>JBIIQD010000150.1:0-6287 GCA_044342265.1 Hydrogenophaga sp.
TGCCTGGTGACAACGTGTCGATCACGGTCAAGCTGATCGCCCCGATCGCGATGGAAGAAGGTCTGCGCTTTGCCATCCGTGAAGGCGGTCGCACCGTCGGCGCCGGCGTCGTCGCCAAGATCATTGCGTAATCGCCCTGCGAGGGGCAACAGCCAGTAGGGGTATAGCTCAATTGGCAGAGCGTCGGTCTCCAAAACCGAAGGTTGTAGGTTCGATTCCTACTGCCCCTGCCACCTGATCAAGCGCGTGAAGCCGGATGTCCGGCTCGGTTTGCAGGGTGGTTTTCAGGCCCACCGAAGCCCCAAAGGCTTCTGGTGGGCTTGCGTGTCTGGGGTCTTTGTTCCCTATGACTCCAGAAAGTCAAGAATCGTTTAAAGCACATGGCCACATCCGAAGTTCAAACCGTCAACTCCAGCGCCGACAAGGTCAAGCTGGCTGTGGCTGGCGCCTTGCTTTTGGGCGCCTTTGTGTCGTTCTACCTGCTGTCGGGGAAGGGTGCTCTGGCTCAGTGGGCAGCACTGATTGTGGGCGTCGTGGCGGCCGTGGCAACGTTTGGCGTTTCTGAGTCCGGCAAGCAGCTGCTGGCCTTTGGCAGAGATGCCTGGCGCGAAGCGCGCAAGGTGGTATGGCCTGCCCGCAAAGAGGCCATCCAGATGACAGCCTATGTATTCGCCTTTGTTTTTGTGATGGCCTTGTTCCTCTGGCTGACCGACAAGACCCTGGAATGGCTGTTTTATGACCTGATCCTGGGCTGGAGAAAATAGATGAGCGAAAGCAATAGCTTGCTGGGGACGCCAACGGAGGGCATGCGCTGGTATGTGGTCCACGCCTATTCGGGTATGGAGAAAGCCGCGGAGCGCAACATTCTTGAGCGCATCAACCGCGAGGGCATGCAAAGCAAGTTCGGCCGTATCCTGGTGCCCACCGAAGAGGTGGTCGAGGTCAAGAACGGACAAAAACGGACCACCGAACGCAAATTCTTCCCCGGTTATGTGCTGGTGGAGATGGTGATGGACGATGAAAGCTGGCACCTGGTGAAGCACACCAACAAGGTGACTGGTTTTGTGGGTGGCGCAAAGAACCGTCCTGCCCCGATCTCCGAAGAAGACGTTCAGAAGATCGTTAACCAGATGCAGGAGGGCACCGACAAGCCACGCCACAAAGTGGAGTTTGTGCCCGGCGAGTACATCCGGGTCAAGGACGGACCGTTCACTGATTTCAACGGCACGGTCGAAGAGGTCAACTACGAGAAAAACAAGATGCGTGTGTCAGTGACGATCTTTGGTCGTGCCACGCCGGTGGAGCTGGAGTTCAGCCAGGTCGAAAAAACCTGAGTTGTCGGTTGGAGTTTTTGAGGTGCAGGCGGGTCGGCCCGACGCCCGCGCCTTTTGAAGTATTCGGGTCCTCAACCGCGAGGAGGTTGTCTTGATGGCAGCCGTCTGCACTCGCAGGAGCTAAAAAATGGCGAAAAAAATCGTCGGCTTCATCAAGCTGCAAGTGCCAGCTGGTAAGGCCAACCCCTCTCCCCCGATCGGTCCGGCGCTGGGTCAGCGCGGCCTGAACATCATGGAGTTCTGCAAGGCGTTCAACGCCCAGACCCAGGGCGTCGAGCCCGGTCTGCCGCTGCCGGTGGTGATCACCGCGTTTGCGGACAAGAGCTTCACCTTCATCATCAAGACGCCTCCGGCGACCACCCTGATCAAGAAGGCCATCAAGCTCGACAAGGGCTCCTCGGTGCCCAACAAGAACAAGGTCGGCAAGATCACGCGCGCTCAGCTCGAAGAGATCGCCAAAGTGAAGATGAAAGACATGACCGCTGCCGATGTGGACGCCGCCGTGCGCACCATCGCCGGTTCGGCCCGCTCGATGGGCGTGATTGTGGAGGGCGTGTAAATGTCCAAGCTGACCAAAAAACAGAAGGCCTTCGAAGGCAAGGTCGACAGCAACAAGCTGTACCCGCTGACCGACGCGCTGGCGATCATCAAGGAATGCGCCAACGCCAAGTTCGATGAGTCCATCGACGTGGCCATCCAGCTCGGCGTCGACGCCAAGAAGTCTGACCAGGTGGTGCGTGGTGCTGTCGTGATGCCCAACGGCACCGGCAAGACCAAGCGCGTGGCCGTGTTTGCCCAGGGCGCCAAGGCCGAAGAAGCCAAGGCCGCTGGCGCCGACATCGTCGGCATGGACGATCTGGCTGCCGAGATCAAAGGCGGCAAGATGGACTTCGACGTGGTCATTGCTTCCCCCGACGCGATGCGCGTCGTCGGTACCCTGGGTCAGGTGCTGGGTCCTCGCGGCCTGATGCCCAACCCCAAGGTCGGTACCGTGACGCCCGATGTGGCACAGGCCGTGCGCAACGCCAAGGCCGGTCAGGTGCAGTTCCGTGTGGACAAGGCAGGTATCGTGCACGGCACGATAGGCCGTCGCTCGTTTGACGCCGACAAACTGCAGGGTAACCTGGCAGCCCTGATCGATGCGCTCAACAAGGCCAAGCCCGCCACCAGCAAGGGTGTGTACCTGCGAAAGGTGGCGGTGTCGTCGACGATGGGTGTGGGGGTTCGTGTAGACACCCAGACCATCTCGGCGTAATCGCAAGAGATTCCCGGGGCGCTTCGGTACCCTGGGTGTGGTGGGCCCGCCCGCCGGCCGAAAGGCTTGTAGGTGGGGCCATCCAAGACCGTTGGCGTCGTGACGATCTTTCGAGACCTGAACGACTTAATTGTGAAAAGCCAACGCAGATGGCGATCCCGCTGCAGATGGAACCTGGTTCCCGAAACAGTTGGTCGCTGCAATGAAGCGTGCCCCAGGCGCAAGCCCAGGGCATATTAAGGAGTAGACCTTGAGTCTGAATCGCAGTGAGAAAGAAGCGGTCATTTCCGAAGTGACCAGCCTCGCCGCAAAAGCTCAAACGCTCGTGATGGCGGAATACCGCGGCATCACGGTCGCTGCCATGGACAAACTGCGCGTCAACGCCCGCAGCAATGGTGTCAGTCTGAGTGTTCTGAAGAACACCCTGGCGCGCCGTGCTGTGGCTGGCAGCCCGTTTGAAGTGGCCGGTGACCAGATGACCGGTCCGCTGATCTACGGCTTCTCCGAAGACGCTGTGGCCGCCGCAAAGGTGGTGGCCGATTTCGCGAAGACCAACGACAAGCTGGTGATTCGCGGTGGCGTTTACGGTGGCAAAGTCCTGGATCAAGACGGCGTGAAGCAGCTGGCCAGCATTCCTACCAAGGAAGTGCTGTTGGCACAGTTGTGTGGCTTGTTGATGTCGCCAATGTCCCGCACTGCTGTGGTGCTGGGCGCCCTGGCGGCGAAAAAAGGCGAAGGCGTTGCCGCTCCGGCAGCCGAGGAAGCCGCTGCTGCCTAAAGGCGCAGTGGATTCGTTTAACCCATTGTTAGGAAATCAAAATGGCATTCGATAAAGACGCATTTCTGACGTCGCTGGACAGCATGACTGTCATGGAACTCAACGATCTGGTGAAAGCCATCGAAGTGAAGTTCGGCGTGTCCGCCGCCGCCATGGCGGCCCCGGCTGCTGGTGGCGGCGGTGCTGCCGCTGCTGTTGAAGAGAAGACCGAGTTCAACGTCGTGCTGCTCGAAGCTGGCGCCAACAAAGTCTCCGTCATCAAGGCCGTGCGTGAGATCACTGGCCTGGGTCTGAAGGAAGCCAAGGACCTGGTCGACGGCGCCCCAAAGAACGTGAAGGAAGCGATCGCCAAGGCCGACGCCGAAGCCGCTGTCAAGAAGCTGGTGGAAGCCGGCGCCAAGGCAGAACTGAAGTAATTCGGTTCTGTTCAAGGGCTGGAGTGCTCGAAAGGGCCTCCAGCCTTTGGTGCTTTCAGAGCACACCCAAAAGCCCTATGGTTTCAGGCTGAATCCATCCCGCTTTTGAGTGTCTTCTGACCCCGACTGCAGAAGACCACTTGGTTCGGGCCCGTGTGCAATGCATGGGTCGTCCGCCAACGGCAAGTAGTGGCTTGCCGCCAAGAAAGTCATCCGCCGCCCGCCGCGACGGAATGGCCGATCAGTCGCCGCAGACCTCAATCCCGGAGATCTCATGGCATCCGCATCGACATATTCCTACACCGAACGAAAGCGCATTCGCAAGAGCTTTGGTAGCCGCGAAAACGTGCTCACGATCCCTTATCTGCTGCAAATGCAGAAAGACGCCTACACCGCGTTCTTGCAAGCCGATTCCGCGCCAAAGAAGCGCACCAACGAGGGTCTCCAGGCCGCCTTTGAAGCCGCCTTCCCCATCGTCTCGCACAACGGTTTTGTCGAGATGAAGTTCGTCGAATACAACCTGGCCAAACCAGCCTTCGATGTGCGCGAGTGCCAGACCCGTGGCCTGACTTTTGCGTCGGCCGTTCGCGCCCGCGTGCAGCTGATCATCTATGACCGCGAGTCCTCGACCAACCAGTCCAAGGTGGTCAAAGAGGTCAAGGAGCAGGAGGTCTACATGGGCGAAGTGCCCCTGATGACCGAAAAGGGGTCCTTCATCATCAACGGCACCGAGCGTGTCATCGTGTCTCAGCTGCACCGCTCGCCGGGTGTGTTCTTCGAACACGACAAGGGCAAGACCCACAGCTCGGGCAAGTTGCTGTTCTCAGCCCGCATCATTCCCTACCGTGGTTCCTGGCTGGACTTCGAATTCGACCCGAAAGACGTGCTGTTCTTCCGTGTCGACCGTCGCCGCAAGATGCCCGTCACGATCCTGCTCAAGGCCATCGGCCTGACGCCGGAAACCATCCTGGCCAACTTTTTTGTCAACGACCACTTCCGTGTCATGGACAGCGGCGCGCAGATGGCCTTCGTGCCCGAGCGCCTGCGAGGCGAAGTGGCCCGCTTTGACATCACCGACAAGGCAGGCAAGGTGGTGGTTGCCAAAGACAAGCGCATCACAGCGCGTCACACCCGCGAACTGGAACAGTCCGGCACCTCGCACATCAGCGTCCCGGAAGACTTCCTGATCGGCCGTGTGGTGGCCAAGAACGTGGTGGACGCGGACACTGGCGAGATCATCGCCAAAGCCAACGAAGAGCTGACCGAGGCACTGCTCAAGAAGCTGCGCGCTGCCGGCGTGCAGGAGCTGCCCTGCATTTACACCAACGAACTCGACCAGGGGGCCTACATCAGCCAGACCCTGCGCGCCGATGAGACGGTGGATGAGTTCGCCGCGCGTGTGGCCATCTACCGCATGATGCGCCCCGGCGAACCGCCGACCGAAGACGCGGTGCAGGCGCTGTTCCACCGTCTGTTCTACAACCCGGACACGTACGACCTGTCGCGCGTTGGTCGGATGAAGTTCAACGCCCGCGTGGGCCGCGACGAATCCACCGGCCCGATGGTGCTGTCCAACGAAGACATCCTGGCCGTGGTCAAGATCCTGGTGGATCTGCGCAATGGCCGCGGTGAAGTCGACGACATCGACCACCTGGGCAACCGCCGCGTGCGTTGCGTCGGCGAACTCGCCGAGAACCAGTACCGCACCGGTCTGGCCCGCATCGAGAAGGCCGTCAAAGAGCGTCTGGGTCAGGCCGAGCAAGAGCCGCTGATGCCGCACGACCTGATCAACTCCAAGCCGATCTCTGCGGCCCTGAAGGAGTTCTTTGGCGCGTCCCAGCTGTCGCAGTTCATGGACCAGACCAACCCGCTGGCCGAGATCACCCACAAGCGCCGCGTGTCGGCACTTGGCCCGGGCGGTCTGACCCGCGAGCGCGCCGGCTTCGAGGTGCGCGATGTGCACGTGACCCACTACGGTCGCGTCTGCCCGATCGAGACGCCCGAAGGTCCGAACATCGGTCTGATCAACTCGCTGGCCCTGTACGCGCGCCTGAACGAATACGGTTTCATCGAAACCCCGTACCGCCGAGTGATCGATGCCAAGGTGACCAACGAGATCGACTACCTGTCGGCGATCGAAGAAGGCAAGTACGTCATCGCCCAGGCCAACGCCACGCTGGACAAAGACGGCAAGCTGACCGGTGACCTGATCTCTGCCCGTGAAAAAGGCGAGTCGATCCTGACCCCGGCTGAAACCATCCAGTACATGGACGTGTCACCTGCGCAGATCGTGTCGGTGGCCGCTTCGCTGGTGCCTTTCCTGGAGCACGACGACGCCAACCGCGCGCTGATGGGCGCCAACATGTCGCGCCAGGCCGTGCCCGTGCTGCGGCCCGAGAAGCCGATGGTCGGCACCGGCATCGAGCGCGTGGCCGCGATCGACTCCGGCACCGTGGTCACCGCCAAGCGCGGTGGCGTGGTCGACTACGTGGACGCGACCCGCA
>JBIIQD010000151.1:0-6240 GCA_044342265.1 Hydrogenophaga sp.
TGGCCATGCTGGCGGCCGTGGCACTGCGCGGCAATGTGGCGGCCGCCGCGGCGGCCACCTGGCTGACCAACCCCTTCACCATGGCGCCCATCTGGGCGCTGGCAGCCTACCTGGGCTCTTTTGTGCTGCCCCAGCACGCACCGGTCAAGCCGTCCGCCGCGTTGGCCAACTGGCACTGGGCGTCACCCACCACGTGGCCATCGGCACTTTGGGAACAGATCGTGTCGTGGGGACCGACGATGCTGGTGGGCTTTCCGCTGGCCGGTCTGTTGCTGGGCTGCACGGCCTATGCGGTCGTGTACTGGGGCTGGGCCGTTTTGATCCGGCGGGAACGGCTGCGCCGCCGGGCGAAGGCGGGACGCCCATGACCGCTGCCCATTGGCAGTGCGGCCGTTGCCGTATGGGCTGTTCATCGCGCTGACGCTGCTGGATTGACCGCATCTGCCCGCGGGTTGTCAGGTGCTGGCCGGGTGGTGCAGCTCGATGGTGGCATGCACCACCTCTTCATGCACCGCGAGCGCCTCGCGCACGGTGTGGGGTGTGAGGCTCGCCTCGCGGGTCTGCACGGTGAGCGCGCAGGCGTAGCTGCCACGGCCGACGCGCCAGACGTGCAGGTCGGTCAGCTGGGTGCTGCCGGCAGCGCCCAGACCTTCCACCACTTCACGGATTTCGGCCACCACGGGGTGGTCCATCTCGCGGTCGAGCAGCACCCGGCTGGTGTCGCGGAGCAGCCCCTTGGCCCACACCGCCACCAGCACCCCACCGACGATGCCCATGAGCGGATCGAGCCAGTCCCAGCCCCAGAGCCAGCCCCCGGCCAGGGCGACGATGGCCAGCACCGAGGTGGCGGCGTCGGCCACCACATGCATGTAGGCCGAGCGGAGGTTGAGGTCTTCGTGGGCATGGTCGTGTGAGTGGTCGTGACCATGCCCGTGCTCGTGGCCATGGTGGTGACCGTGGTCATGGCCGTGGTCGTCGGAGCGGCTGAGGATGAAGGCGCACACCAGGTTGACGATCAGGCCGAGGAACGCCACCGCCATGGCCTCGCGGTACCGGATGGGCTGGGGGTCGAAGAACCGGTCGACCGAGGCCACCACCATGAGCGCCGCCACGCCGAGCAGAAACAGGGCGCTGGCGAAACCGCCCAGCACCTCGATCTTCCAGGTGCCGAAGGCGAAGCGATGGTCGTTCGCCAGGCGCCGCGCCGCCGCGTAGGCGAAGGCGCTGAGACCGATGGCCACCGCGTGGGAGCTCATGTGCCAGCCATCGGCCAGCAGCGCCATGGAGCCGAACCACCAGCCGGCGGTGATCTCCAGCACCATGGCGATGAGGGTGATCCAGAGCACCGCTCGGGTGCCGCGCTCGGCGGCGCGGTTGTCCTGGTGAAAGTGGTGGTGGTGCGCCACGGGGGCGGTGGTGGCTTCGGTCATTGCGGTGCCGGGGCTCACTGCCCGGTGAAGTTGGCGGCAATGAAGTTGCCCGGCTGCGAGAAGAAGAGGTAGAGCGTCTGCTTGCTGGCGTCGGTGGCGGCGGGGTTCTTGAAGGACAGCTTCCATTCTTTGCCCTTCTTGCCGTCGACCAGTTCGGCCTTGTCCAGCTTCACGGCCTGCCAGGAGGCGTCGAGCTTGCCGGCCTTGACGAGGGCGGCCTTGCGCTGGTTGCCGCAGTCGGTGACGACGGTTTGGGTGGCGGGTTTGTTGCCGTGGAAGTGGCAGCTGCCACCCTCGTCGGCCAGGACGGCGGGCGCGGTGAACAGGGAAACGGTGAGGGCGCAGGCGGAGATGAGGGTTTTCATGATGGGTTCCTTTGGTGCAGGTTGATCAATACGAAGTCAGCGGGTTCACAGGCCGTCGCGGCTGGTGTCGCGGGTGTCTTCCACGGCCATGTCTTCGTGCGCGTGGCGGTGTTCGGCGGCGGGGAAGCGGAAGTCATCGGGGTGGACGTCGTGCTGGTAGCCGTGCAACTGCGTGAAGAGCAGGTAGACACCGGCGTAGAACAGGGCGAGGTTGGCGGCGTAGCTGAAGCGCTTGAACGAAGGGCGGTGCCGCCACAGCGCGAGCAGGCCGACCATGACGGCGAGCGCCGCGATCTGGCCGAGCTCGACGCCGACATTGAAGCTGAGTATGCGCCCGAGCATCTCGGTCGGGTCGTCGCCCAGCGGCAGTTGCTGCAGCCGGGTCGACAGGCCAAAGCCGTGCAGCAGGCCGAACGCAAACACCATCCGCAAAAGGCTGGGCGAGGCCATCTGGAAGTGCTTCTGGAAGCCGCCGTTGTTGTCGAAGGCTTTGTACATGACGCTGAGCGCGATGATGGCGTCGATGAGGTAGTAGTTCCAGGTGATCTTGAAGTAGGTGGCGAAGATCAGCGTGATGCAGTGCCCCAGCGTGAAGATGGAGACGAACTTGACCACGTCTTTGAACGAGGACAGGAAGAACACCACGCCAAAGAGGAACAGCAGGTGGTCGTAGCCGGTGAGCATGTGGCTGGCGCCCAGGCCCACGTATTGCAGGTAGCCGCCATCGAGCATGCGCTGTTTGTCGGCTTCGGAAATGCCGTGGGCCAGGGCCACGAGCGGGGAGAGGGCGAGCAGCAGCAGCGCTGCCCGCCGCCAGTAGGCAGAGGTCATGAGAATCCTGTGAAAAGAAGAAAGGAAGGCGCCAGGCGCACCAGACGGCGCGCGGGCGCGAGGACGACAGCTCAGGCCGTGGCGCGGGGTGGGCGCAGCAGGCCGTCGGGGTCCGTAGAAACGGGCAATACGTCACCCGATGCCGATGGCGAACCCGCAGGCAAGCTGAGCGGGGGCACCGCCGAGGACACCGGCAGACCCTGGAACTGAACGCCCTCGGCCGCTTGAAAGTGGTGCGGTCCGTGTTCGCCGTGGTGCGGCTTGTCAACCATCAGCAAGGAGGGGTCCACGTCATGACCCAGTCTGTCGCGAGCGTCAGGGTGCTGGTGGTGGCCGTGATCGATCGCGTGGGCCACCTCGTGCGCCAGGCGCTCGGCCTGCCCGGCCCGCTCGGCCGGCAGTGCCCAGGCCACGGACTGCAGCAGCAGGCCGAGCATCAGGAGCCAGGTGGTCAGAACGGGTTTCACAGGGCCGGATTTTATCGGCTCATCCCTTGGCCTTCACTACACTCGGTGCAGTCTTCCACTGCGGCCCGTTCATTGAACACCTTCATCACCCAGCGTCGGCAGGGCCGCATCGGCTGGCGCACCCTGTTCTGGCGCGACCTGCTGCTGATCGGCACCAGCCTGAACGTGCTGATGACCGGCACGGCGCTGGCGCTGCTCTCGCAAGGCGTGCCTGCCCAGTGGGCCCTGCTCGCGCACCTGCTGCCGCTGCCCTACAACCTGTTCATTGTGTACACGATCGGGTCGGCGCCGCAGCGGCCGACGCTGGTGCTGGGCGCCAGCGTGTGCTGGCTGGTGCTGTTCGTGCTGGTGTGAGACGCCTTGTGAGGCCGTGCCGCCCTTGGGTACAGTCACGCTTTGTCAAGCACCACAGGGAGTCAACAGCATGGGCGGACCGACACAGGAGAACGAAGCGGGCACACCGCCGGTCGATATCAGCGCACTCACCGCGCCCGACCTGCGCGGGCTCATGGTGGCGCTGGGGTTGCCGGTGTCGGAACACATGACGCCGCAGGAGGCCGAGGCCGCGCGGGCGCTGGCCCAGGTGCTGCCCGACCGGGTCTGGGCCGCGCTCCTCAGCCCGGGCATGACGGTGCGGATGGAAGGCGCTCAGGGATTTGGTGAAAACAGCCTGGAAGCGTCGCTGTCCCGCGTGCAGGTGGCCCCGGGGGGTGAGCGCAGCCAGGTGCTGGAGCTGTCGGCGTCGCTGGCGCTGGAGGCGGGCCTGCGCAGTGAGGCCTTGCGCAGCGCCGTCACGCCCGAGCTGATCGATCGTCTTCCCGAGGGGTCGAGAAGCACCGTGCGCGGCTGGAAGGCCGCAAAAGAGGTGCCGCTGGAAGCTTCGCTGGAAGCCTCGGCGGGCGAGCGCTTCACCTACCAGGCGGTGGTGCCGCCCGACGTGGGCGCGCGCATCGCGGAAGGCGACATGGGCGCGGCGCCCAACCCAACTGACCCGATGGGCATGCCGGTGGGCTCGTCGGTGCTGATCCGCGGCGAGGCGTTCACCGCCCAGTCGTTATCGGCCCGGTACAAGTGGCTGCAGCTCGACGAAACCACCACCGCCCTCGAAGGCCAGGGCCTGGGCATCCGCCGGGTGGACGAGCACATTTTTGAGGTCACGACCGGGCCGATGGAGGCCATGGAACGGGATTCGTTTCTGGGTCTGGGGCTGGGCGGATTTCAGATGGGATGGTCCAAAGACACGCGATTGGAAGACCACCACATCGCGGTCGCTCAACTGGACCTGTCGACACCCGATGGCGCGGCAGCGTACGAGGCATTCATGTCGCAGGGCCTCGTTCCAGAGCGCTCCGGCCCAGGCGTGGTCAGGGCTGGCGAAAGAGAGAGTTTCACGGTGGATGTCACCACAGGGCTTCGCTTTGGTACGGACGCTGCCAGCGCCGATCTTTCTGTGGACAGCAGCACCCAGGCGACGCTGACCCGCTGGGACAACGGCGACATCGTTCAGCAAACCGTCGGACACAACGTCAAAGGCAACGCCTTTGCGGTAACAGCTGAATTAGATGCTGAAGGCCGTCCGCCGACAGAAGGGTTCGACTGGGTGGTAACGCTCAATGGTCTGACCCAGGAAAACGCCAAGTTGCTGGGGTTCTCCTATGGCGCCGGTGAGATGGATTCCACCGCGCCAGAGAACCCTGTGGCCGATCTGCGCTTTACCGACAGCGAGCTCATGAGGTTGCGGGATCTGGCGACCGACCGGCTGCGTGGGCTGAATCCCGATCTGGCTGCAGCCATTGAATCTCGGCGCGACGATCCTGACCCCTACGTGGCGAGTGAACAAGCCTTCACTCCGCTGGAGCGCCTGGTTGCCACCAACACGCCAGACGAGTTGTTCCGCGAGCTCTTCGTCAGAGACAGTGCCTCGAACACCGATACGGTCGAGTTGCTGGCCGATTTGTGGTCGGGGGGCCTGGACAGTGAATCGCAAGGCCAAGACCCACTGCCAGGACCTTTGCCAGGTGCCATCACCATTCGGGACGACAACGGCGCACCCGTGTTTGTCAGCCCATCTTCCGAATCACCACCACTGGTCGACACCACCTCTCCCGATCTCGCTCCCTCGCCCCCAGAAGCCAGCAGCCTGGACGACCTTGTCCTGCCCGGTGGCACCGACCCGGCACCCGGGTTCGTGGCACCGCCCGCCCTGGCCGCGCCGCCCGCAGCCGATGCGGCCCCGGTCGTGGGCGACGCGCCGGAATCCGGCAAGCCCCCCGCGGCCACTTCCTCAACACCCGAGCTGGCCCTCCCACGCGCCGAAGGCGACAGCCTGGACGACCTTGTCCTGCCCGGTGGCACCGACCCGGCACCCGGGTTCGTGGCACCACCCGCCCTGGCCGCGCCGCCCGCAGCCGATGCGGCCCCGGTCGTGGGCGAGACGCCAGTGACGGTCGAACCGCTGCCACCTGCGCCGGTGGCAGTCGAGCCGCTGCCGCCCGTGCCGGTGGCAGGTGCCGAGATTCCTGCTGCGCCCGCAGACCCGGCCAGGGCCAGCCCGGACGATCCTCGCGCGCCCGGCTACGACATGCGGGACGGCCTCCTGCGCCTCAACGAAGAAGGCATCGGCGTGCTGGGTCTGCAGACCGCGCTCAGGGACCTGGGCCACGATGTGCCCGCCGACATGCGGTTTGGCCCCGAGACCGAGCAGGCACTGCGCGACTTCCAGGCCCGCAACGGCCTGAAGGTGGACGGCATCGCCGGCCCGGAGACCTTTGCCGCCCTGCACCCGCGCGCGGGATCACACATGGCCGACGGCCTGATCCGGCAGAGCGACCAGGGCGTGGGCGTGCTCGGCGTCCAGACCGCGCTGCGCCAGAACGGCCACGAACTGGCCGCCGATGCGGTGTTCGGACCGGAGACCGGGCGCGCGGTGCGCGAGTTCCAGGGGGACCACGGCCTGGCGGCGGACGGCATCGTCGGCCCCAAGACCTCGGCCGCGCTGGCCGCAACCAGCCACGCAACGCTCTCGCCCGACCAGCAGCGCCACCTGCAACTTGCCCGCGAACAACTCGGCCCCGCCCTGAGCGCACGCGGCCACAGCCCGGAAGAAGTCGAGCGCATCTGCGCCGCAGCGATGACCCTGGCGCAGCA
>JBIIQD010000152.1:0-6239 GCA_044342265.1 Hydrogenophaga sp.
GAGTTGATGACGTCGATGTCCTGGCAGTCGCTCACCCGCACCGTGCAATCCGGCTTGGGCAGGTTGACACGGCGGAAGGTGGCGTTGCCGAAGTCAAGCACCGTGAAGCGGTTGCTGGGAAAGGGGCCGGTGCTGTCGTCGATCCGCACTGACACGCCATTGGCCAGCGCGGCGATGGGCACAAGTGCAACCGTCAGGACCACGGCCAGCCGGCGGGCAAAGGAAATCGTCATGGGAGTCTCCTGTTATCAACCGCTCGCACTTGAGAGGTCTTTGGTGTGATGTTCCGCACGTGTTTGTACGCTTGTCGGGCGCCAAGAGCCATAGCGATACGCGTTTACCCTGAGGGTTGACTGTCACCTGCGGGAAAGGCAAGTTCGCCCGATCCCGGGGCAGGGCCACTTTCCTGGCCTTCGCCAGCTGTCACGCTTCCAGAAAAGCTAGAGCGACGTCTATTTCTTTTGCACCGGGTTGGCGGTCAGCCAGTTGGCGGGATAGGCGCGCAGGAACTCGCGCGCTTTTTCGGGATGCCCAGCGCTGAGCCAGGCGCTGTAGCCGCCTTCGTTCAGGATCGCGGGCATGCGCTTTTCGGCACCGGGCTGCTGGTAGCGGTGCAGCAACGCGTGGCTGTTGGCATTCACGGTCAGCAGCGAGAAGCTCACGATCTCAGTCCCATCGGCCCCCACCCAGCGTTCCCACAGTCCAGCCACGCCCATGGGTCGGCCATCGACCCGTGCGATGCGGGTGGCCACCGCTTTGCCGCTGCGCCAGTCGTCTTCAAAAAAAGCCTGCATGGGCACGATGCAGCGTTGCCCCGCCAGCCAGGCTTCGCGCAGGTTGTTGGAGGTCGTGACCGTCTCGCTGCGGGCGTTCACCAGCTTGGGCGAGCGCAACTTGGCGTCCGAGGCAGACTTCACCCATCGCGGCACCAGCCCGAACTGCCCGATCATGCTCTGCTGATCCTGAAGAACGAACACGCCCAACTGCCGCGGCCACAGCTCACGCCCCACAGGCGTTTCGGGCATGGGAACACCAAAGACTTCGGGATACAAAGAGGGGGGCTGCAGGGTTTCGATATGGACAGTCATGCGATCGATGGTAGAACATGGCCCACCATGACCCAGTCCACTGCCTCCTTGAACCCCGTGATTGCCCTGCTGGGGCGTCGTTTGCGCCTTGCCGTCATTGGCGGAGGCGTAGGCTCGTTCATTGGCCCCATGCATCGCCTGGCAGCACGCATGGACGACCGCTACGAGATCGTCGCCGGTTGCCTGTCATCGGACCCGCAGCGCTCGCTCGGCGCCGGATCAGCCCTGGGCCTGGCGCCGGAGCGCTGCCATCCCGATGCGATCACGCTGATGGTGGCGGAGTCGGCGCGGGCGGATGGCGCGGATGTGGTGGCGATCATGACCCCCAACGACAGCCACTTTCCTTACGCAATGGCAGCGCTCGACCACGGCTTTGATGTCATCTGCGACAAACCGATGACCAACACCCTGGCCGAGGCCCAGACCCTGCACCGCAAGGTGCAAGACAGCGGTCGGGTCTTCTGTCTGACCCACAACTACAGCGGCTACCCGATGGCGCGACAGGCGCGCGCCATGGTGGCGGACGGCCAACTGGGCGATCTGCGACTGGTGCAGGTCGAGTATGTGCAAGGTGGCCGCGCCAAACCGGGCCCTGGCCGCGTTGCCTGGAAGAACGATCCGTCGCGCGGCGGTCCCTCGCTGGTGATGGGTGACATCGGCACCCATGCGCACCAACTGCTGCGCTTTGTCACCGGGCTGGAGGTTGAGCAGGTGGCCGCGGAGCTGGGCTGCTCCGTGCCCGAACGCACGGCGCACGACTACGCCGGCGTGCTGCTGCGCATGGCAGGCAGCGTACGCGGTAGCTTCTGGGTCACGCAGGCTGCCGCTGGAGTCGAGAACAGCCTGCGCATCCGTGTCAGCGGTTCGCGCGGTACGCTGGAGTGGCATCAGGAGCATCCGCAGGTGCTGGACTTCAAACCACTGGACGCACCTGCGCAGCGCCTGACCCCGCGGGGCCCGGGGACCTTGCCGCTGGCCCTGCGCAGCACGCGCGTGGCGGCGGGCCACCCCGAGGGGTTCCCCGAAGCCTTTGCCAATCTGTATGCGGACGCCGCCGAGGCCATCGCGGCCCGCCGCGCCGGGCAGTCGCCCGATCCGCTGGCCCTGCATTTCCCCAACGCCCACGACGGCTGGTTGGGGATGCGGTTTGTCGACGCGGTGATCCGCTCCGCACAGGCCGACGGCGCGTGGACCACCGCTTGAACCCGCCTGCGATTTCCCGACGCCGCGCCCTGGTCAAGTTGGCGTGCAGTGGCTGTGCCTTGGGGTTCTGGCCGGGTCATGCGGCCAGCGCGTCTGCCGGGCCATGGCCTCGCGCCTTGGCAGTGCCCGGTGGCGTGGTGCGGGTGGCGCTGGGACCCGCTGCCGTTCGACCTCAAGCGTGGTCCCAGGAGACACCGCTGTTGGTCGTCACCGACCCTGAAGGCTGGGTCGCCTGGGTGGGGGTTCCCTTGGCGACCGAACCCGGGATCGCGGACATCGTGGTGCAAAGCATCGAAGGGACCCGCCGCATCATCAGCTACCAGATCGGCCCCAAGGCCTATCCGCAGCAACGGCTCAAGGTCGCTCACCGCACCGTGGATCTGTCACCCGAAGACCTGGGGCGCCACGAGAAGGAGCGGGCGCATCAGCTTTCCTTCATGGGCACTTTCTCAGAACCGTTTCCGACCCAGCTGATGATGCGAGCACCGGCGGCGGGGCGCCGCTCCAGCCCATTCGGTTTGAGGCGGGTTTTCAATGGCCAGGCCCGCCAGCCACACAGCGGCCTGGACATCGCGGCCAGCCAAGGCACTCCCGTCGTGGCGCCTTTAAGCGCACGCGTCATCGACACCGGCGACTACTTCTTCAACGGCCAAACGGTCTGGCTGGACCATGGAGGTGGCTTGTTGTCCATGCTTTGCCACCTGAGCCGCATCGACGTGCGCGTGGGGCAGGCGCTGGCCGTCGAACAGAGGGTGGGCGCGGTCGGCGCGACAGGACGTGTCACGGGCCCGCATCTGCACTGGAGCGTGCTGCTCAACCGAACTTCGGTGGACCCAGCGTTGTTTATTCACGCCTGATGCCATTTTTTGGGCATCGACGAAAACACCGCAAGCGGCCAATGCGGGCAAAATTGACGCTTCTTGGGTATCTGTCTTGCCCTACACCCTTCATCCGGAGTTGATGTTGTTGCGTCTGCCGTTCGCCATCGCCCTGATCGTCGCCCTGGCGGCCTGCTCATCCACCCCGCTTGCGTGGCACAAGGAAGGGGTGACCGCGTTCGACACCGCCAACTTCGAATCGGAGTGCAAGTTCCAGACTGGCCTGGCCAAGATCAAGGGCGATCAGGCCGAGGAGCTGGTCAGGCTCTGTATGCAGGGCAAGGGCTTTCGCCAGCGCTGATGCCCTAGCCGCCGATCCGCTCCAGCCCGCCCATGTAAGGGCGCAGCACGTCGGGCACGGTCACGCTGCCGTCGGCGTTCTGGAAGTTCTCCAACACCGCCACCAGCGCACGGCCCACGGCCAGGCCCGATCCGTTGAGGGTGTGCACCAGCTCGTTCTTGCCTTGGGCATTCTTGAATCGCGCCTGCAGGCGCCGCGCCTGGAAGGCTTCGCAGTTGGAGACCGAACTGATCTCGCGGTAGGTGCCCTGCGCTGGCACCCAGACCTCCAGGTCATAGGTCTTGCTGGCGCCAAAGCCCATGTCGCCGGTGCACAGGCTCATCACGCGGTACGGCAGGCCCAGCTTCTGCAGGATGGCCTCGGCATGGCCAGTCATTTCTTCCAGCGCTTCGTAGCTTTTGTCGGGGTGCACGATCTGCACCATTTCCACCTTGTCGAACTGGTGCTGGCGAATCATGCCGCGCGTGTCGCGCCCGGCGCTGCCGGCTTCGGAGCGGAAGCACGGGGTGTGCGCCGTCATCCTGATCGGCAACTCGGCTTCGGCCAGCACCGTGTCGCGCACCACGTTGGTCAGCGTCACTTCGCTGGTGGGGATCAGGTACAGCGCCTGGGTATCAGGCATCTCTTCGCCCTCCTGCCCGCCCTTCTTCACGGCAAACAGGTCGGCCTCGAACTTGGGTAACTGACCGGTACCGCGCAGCGTCTCGCCGTTGACGATGTAGGGTGTGTAGCACTCGGTATACCCGTGGTCTTGCGTCTGCGTGTCCAACATGAACTGGGCGAGCGCTCGGTGCAAGCGGGCGATGGGCCCGCGCATGAAGGTGAAACGCGAGCCAGCCAGCTTCACGCCGGTGTCAAAGTCCAAACCCAGCTTTTCGCCGATGTCCACGTGGTCGCGGACCGGAAAGTCGAAGGTCTTCGGCGAGCCCCAGCTGCGCACGACCACGTTGCCGTGCTCGTCGCTGCCCACCGGCACGCTTTCATGCGGCAGGTTGGGCACCGCCAGCAACAGGTCCTGCAATTCTGTCTGAATCACCTCCAGCCGGGCCGCAGAGCTTTCCAGCTCGGCCTTCATCTCGCCCACCTGCGCCATTGCAGCGTCGGCCTCGGCGTGCTGGCCTTTGCCTTTCCACATGCCGATCTGCTTGGACAGGCTGTTGCGCTGCGCCTGCAAGGCTTCGGTGCGTGTCTGCAGCGCCTTGCGCTCGGTTTCCAGCGCCTGGTAGGCGGACACATCCAGGTAGGGCTGGGGGCTTTTGCGGGTTTCCAGGCGCGCGACGACGGCGCCCAGGTCTTTGCGGAGTTGGAGGATGTCTAGCATGAAGGCATTGTAGTTTTGGGGTCAGTGCAAATGGTCCACGGCGCCGTCACCTTCAATCTTGAGACCCTTGGGCAATGGAAACTTGATGGTCTCGGTCAGTCCGTCCATGCGGCGCACAGCAATCGCGCCCAGATCACGCAAACGTTCGATGACCTGTTGCACCAGGATGTCGGGCGCTGACGCCCCGGCGGTCAGACCCACGCGCTGCTTGCCATCGAACCATTCGGCCTGCAGCTCGGTGGCGTCGTCCACCATGTAGGCCTCGGTGCCCAGGCGCTGGGCCACCTCGCGCAGGCGGTTGCTGTTGGAGCTGGTGGGGCTGCCGACCACGATCACGATGTCCACCTGCGGGCTCATCAGCTTCACCGCGTCCTGCCGGTTCTGCGTGGCGTAGCAGATGTCTTGCTGTTTGGGTTCGCGCACCTTGGGGAAACGGGCCTTGACGGCCGCCAGGATGCCAGCCGTGTCGTCCACGCTCAGTGTGGTCTGCGTCACCACCGCCAGCAGATCGGTCTGGCGCGGGTTCACCCTGGCGACGTCGTCGATGTCCTCGACCAGATGGATGCCTTCGCTGAGCTGCCCCATCGTGCCCTCGACCTCGGGGTGACCCTTGTGGCCGATCATGAGGAACTCGTAGCCCTCCTTGAACAACTTGGCGACCTCGACATGCACTTTGGTCACCAGTGGGCAGGTGGCGTCGAAGATGCGGAAACCGCGGCGTTCGGCTTCTTTCTGCACCGCCTGGCTCACGCCATGGGCCGAGAACACCAGGGTGGCACCGGGAGGCACGTCAGACAGCTCCTCGATGAAGATCGCGCCTTTGTCCTTGAGGTCGTTGACCACATAGGTGTTGTGCACGATCTCGTGCCGCACATAAATCGGCCTGCCAAACTTCGCCAGCGCGCGCTCAACAATCTCGATCGCGCGGTCCACCCCGGCACAGAAACCCCGTGGCTCGGCCAGCAGGATTTCGGCCCCCGCGCCACCGATGGCATGTGGCTCACTGGCTTCCAAGGGGGCGCTCAATTTCTCACTCATCAAAGGACTCCGATCAGTTGAACCTCGAACCTCACCGGCTGACCGGCCAGCGGGTGATTGAAATCGAACAGCACCGCACCGTCCCCGCGCACTTCAACGGCCGAGCCGGCGTAGCTGCCCATCCCGTCGGGCGTCGGAAACTGCACCACGTCGCCTGCGGCGTACTGCTCGTGCGGATCACCCAGCTCATTGAGCAGTTTGCGCGCCACCCACTGCACCATCTCGGGCTGGCGTTCGCCAAAGGCCTCACCGGCGGTCAGTTCGATCACCGTGGTCGTGCCCTCCTCCAGTCCGAGCATGCGCTGCTCGATGGCCGGCGAGAGCTCACCCGCTCCCAAGCTCAGCGTCGCCGGTTGCCCTTGCGCGAAGGTGTCGATGACGACCCTGCCTTGAGGACCCGAGAGGCGGTA
>JBIIQD010000532.1:0-2777 GCA_044342265.1 Hydrogenophaga sp.
CAACATCGGCCGGGAAAGCCACTGAATTCGACCATCGATGCAACCGTTTGCATTTCAGTAAAAACCCTAGGCGTGGCGCCGTAACCAGTACGTAACTACTAAAAAACAACAGCGATGCGTTCGAGGGTAAGTGCCTGAGTGCAACCGGTCGTGCCGTAACAAAGATACGAAAAACAATAGCACCGGTGGCCGCCGACGCAATGGTTTTTGCTGGTCAGAATGAGAGGGCGGCCAAAAGGCTGTTGCAGAGGCCTGTGAGACAATCTCATGCTCTTCAGCGTTGCGGCTGTAGCTCAGTGGATAGAGTATTGGCCTCCGAAGCCAAGGGTCGTGGGTTCGATCCCCGCCAGCCGCACCATCAATCTCCGAACCGAAAACTCGATGCTGCGACGGTGCCCATGAAGTCATCTTCGTGGTACACGCAGGTGCCCTGCTCAGCATGTGCCGCACCGACCGCCACCATCAATGGAATCAGGTGGTCTTCGCGGGCATGCGCGATGCGAGCCGAAGGCGCGCGGTCCCAATGTAGCAACAGCTGATCACGTTCGGCCGCTGGTGAAGCGGTGAGTGTTTGTTGCAACCAGGCATCGAACTGGCGCGACGGCACGGTGCCTGCGGCATTCAACAGACGAAGGTTGTGGTAGCTCAGACCACTGCCGATGATCAGGATGCCCTCATCCCGCAGCGGCGCCAACAGCCGACCAGCCTTCAGGTGGGCCGCCGGATCAAAATCGGCCAGCACAGACATCTGAACCACGGGAATGCGCGCCTCAGGGTAGCTCGCCTGCAAGGCAGAGAAAGTGCCGTGGTCAAAGCCGCGTTCTGGATCCAGACTGGCCTGCACACCACCGGCCTGCAACAGCGCCTGAGCTTGCCGGGCCAGTTCGGGCGACCCAGGCGCCCGGTAGTGGATCTGGTAGGTGTGCTCGGGGAAACCGTAGTAGTCGTAAATCATGCCCGGTTGAGGCGACGACGACAGCGCGAAGGATGAGGTTTCCCAGTGCGCGGTGATCACCAGGAGGGCACGCACGCGTCCTTCGTTTTCCTTGGCCAAGGCTTGCAGCGACGCCTCGAGCTTGTCGTAGCGCGAGCCGTTGTGCTCGCGCATCCAGGGCCAGGGACCGCCGCCATGAGAGATGTAATAGGTGGGAAGACGGGACATCGTGCAATTCCTTGTGTCGGTGGCTGAGGCAGTCACGTGCTGCACATCGCATTGTCCACCCACAACCCATGCACCCAGGGACGTAGGGCATTGCCTTGCACGGTCTGCCGGGGCGCCTTCGGTATGGCGGCATCAACGGCTGGGCATGTCGGCCACACCGTAGCCCAGGCTCACGGTGGCATCTGCCGGAATCGGCGGCATGGTCGCGTTCCAGGCCAGCCAGCGCTCTCGCATCGCTTCAAGCCGCTGCGGTTCGCGCTTTGCGAGGTTGGCGCGCTCGCGGGCATCGGCGGAGATGTTGAACAGGTACTCGTGCCCATCCACCATCAGGTACTTCCAGTCGCCTTCGCGCAGCGCGCGTTGCCCCCGGTGGTTCATGCGCCAGTGCATGGGCCGCTCGAAGTGGTGCGCGGGGTCGCGCAGCAGCGCGGCCAGCGAGACCCCATCCAGCGGGTAGTCAGGATGTGGCTGACCGCCGCCCAGCTCAAGCATGGTGGCCGACCAGTCCATGGTCAGGCAATGCTGGTCGCTCACCGAGCCGGGCGGAATCACCGCCGGCCAGTGTGCGATCCACGGAACGCGGATGCCGCCTTCGGTCAGGTCCATCTTGCCGCCCACCAGTGGCCAGTTGTCGCTGAACCGCTCGCCGCCGTTGTCGCTGGTGAAGACGATCAGCGTGTCCTCCAGCAAGCCCTCTTCGCGCAGCGCGGCCACCAGCCAGCCGATGCCTTCGTCCATGTGGTGGATCATGCGGCGGTAGGCCTCGACGGTGCCGCCGTGCAGGTGGAACAGGTTCTTGGCCACCTCGGGTGCGACGTGCGCGTCGTCGCGCGTTTCCCAGGGCCAGTGCGGCGCGGTGTAGTGCAGGCCCAGAAAGAAGGGTGTGCCAGCGCGGGCCTCCGCGGCGCGCGCCTTCACGTGCTCCACCGCTTTGTTCGAGAACACATCGGTCAGATAACCCACTTCCTTGTGGGGCACCAGTCGCCCGCCGCGCCGCCCCAAGGACGACTGCGCCCCCTCGGGGGGCCTGGCTTCGCCAGGGTCGGGGGCCAGTTCGTTGATGTAGAGGTCGTGGTCGCCGCTGGACGAGCAGTGGGTGAAGTAGTCCACCCCGCCGGCCATGATGCCGAAGAACTCTTCGTAACCCGAGCGCAGCGGGCCGAAGTGCGGCGGGTAGCCCAGGTGCCATTTGCCGATGAGGGCGGTGCGGTAGCCAGCGTCCTTCAGCAACCCGGGCAGGGTCGGCACCTCGGGTGGCAGGCCGAGCGTCTCACTCCCTTTGCTGCGGCTGTTGATCGGTTCTTCGAGCGCGCCGCGCAACCGGTACTGGTAACGCATCGTCGCCATGGCAAAGCGCGTGGGCGAACACACCGGCGAATTGCTGTAGCCCTCGGTGAGCTTCAATCCGCTCGCCGCCAGCGCGTCGATGTTCGGCGACACGGCGCCAAAGCCCGCCGGTCGGCCGCCGTAACAGCCGAGGTCGGCGTAGCCCAGATCGTCGCTGACGATGTAGATGATGTTGGGTCGTTTCATGTCATTGGCGCCCGGCCGCCCGAAGGCGCTGACGCACCCCCTCGGGGGGCAGCGAACGCAGTGAGCGTGGGGGCGGTTTCAT
>JBIIQD010000434.1:0-3313 GCA_044342265.1 Hydrogenophaga sp.
TGGCGCCCGGCCGCCCGAAGGCGCTGACGCACCCCCTCGGGGGGCAGCGAACGCAGTGAGCGTGGGGGCGGTTTCATCCTAGTCGAGCTGCACGCCGGTGGCCTTGATCGGGCCTTCCCAGCGTTTGAGGTCTGCGGCCTGGGCGGCGGCCAGTTCGGCCGGCGTGGAGCCCACCGGCTCGTAACCCTGTTCGATCAACTTGGCGCGCAGCGCGGGCGTGCGCACCGCCTTGGCCACCGCGCCACTCAGCATGTCGCGCACCTCGGGCTTGAGACCGGCCGGCCCGTACATCGCAAACCAGGCGGTGGCCACCATGTCCACGCCCTGTTCCTGAAGCGTCGGCACCTCGGGCACCTGCGGGTCGCGCTGGCTGCCGGTCACGGCGATGATGCGCACCTTGCCGGCGCGGTGCAGCTCGGCGGTTTCGGTCACCACGTCGAACTTGTAGTCGATGTGGCCGCCCAGCAGCGCCGTGTTGGCCGGGCCGCCGCCCTGGAACGGCACGTGCGTCAGTTCTGCGCCCGCCCGCTGGCCGAACAGCACGCCCATGAAGTGCGGCAGCGTGCCCTGGCCCGGTGTGCCGTAGGTGCCCTTGCCGGGTTCGGCCTTGGCGCGCGCGATCATGTCTTTCACGTTCTTCACCGGCACCCCGGCGCCGGCCACCACGCTGAACTGGAAGTGCGCCAGCAGCGAGATCGGGGTGAAGTCGGTCACCGGGTCGTAGTCCAGCTTTTTGTAGACATGCGGGAACAGCACCATTGGCCCGCTGGGCAGCAGCACCACGGTCTGGCCGTCGGGCGGCGCGCGCTTGACCTGCCCCAGCGCGATGCGTCCGCCCGCACCCGGCCGGTTCTCCACGATGACCGAAGAGAAATCGTTCTTCAGGCCCTCGGCCATCAGCCGCGCCAGCAAGTCCGCCGAGCCGCCGGGCGGAAAGCCGACCACGATCTTCAGCGGCGGCTTGTCCTGCGCCAGCGCGGTGAGGGGCAGGCAGGCCGTGGCGGCGAGTGTCAGCGCGCCGAGCGCGAGGGAACGTCGATGCATGGTGGGTCTCCGGGTGGTTGCGGTGGGGTGCGGGTGTTTCCCCGCTGGAATCCCGCATGCTAGGGACAGACAATCAATTGCCGAAATCAATCGTTGCCGGTGTTTTCCCTGAGACCCTTGAGCCGATGCCATCACACGACCGCATGAACCACCCGCAGGGCCAGAACGAGTTGCTGCTCTACCGGCTGTTCCGCATCCACGCCACCGCCGGGCCGGCGATTGCGCGCATGTGCGAGCGCGAACACGGCATCACCCGGCGCGAATGGCGGGTGCTGTCGTGCCTGGCAGACGTGGAGGGCGTACCGAGTTCCGAGCTGGCCGAGGTGGTCATGCTGGACCGCGCGCGCACCTCGCGCGCCGTCACCCGGCTGGTTGAGAAAAAGCTGTTGCGTCGCGAACCCAAGCCGTCCGACCGGCGCGAAGTGCACCTGTTCCTGACCGACGAAGGACGTCGTGTGCATGCCGACCTGTTCCCGCGCATCGTGGCCGTCCAGCGTGCACTGCTGGAACCTTTCAGCGCCGAGCAACGCGAGCGCTTCAGCGAATTCATGGACCTGCTGCAGTCCCAGATCCACCGCGTGAACCTGGAAGGTCGGGCCTAGGCGCCTGGGTCAGCGGGCCACCCGCTCGAGCAAAGACAGCAACTGCTTTCGCTCGTTGGCGCTCAGGCCTTCGGCCAGGCGCAGCTCGTAGGCATCAAGCTGCGTTTTGATCTGCGCCATGCGCGTGCGTCCGATGGCGGTGAGCGCGAGTGCATAACGACGCCTGTCGGTGGCCACGTCCATCCGGCAGATCAGTCCTGATTCTTCCAGTGCGTCTACCAGTTTGAAGACGGTGGGCCCCGAGATGCCGAGCTGCCTGGCCAGCTCGGCCTGGTTGGTGTCGGGCTGCGAAGCGATGATGGACAGGGCCGTGACCCGCGCGGGAGAAAGTCCACTTTCGCCCAGCCACTGGTGGAACATTTCATAGGAACGAACCTGCGCTCGCCGCAGGGCATAGCCCAGTGAATCAATGCGGGTGTCGAGCCGCGTCAAGATGTCCGTGTCATCCTGACCGGTGTTGCGTCGGCCTGTGCGTGGGGAAGATTTCTTGGGCGGCGGCATGGTGTGGCACATGGTATCAGTCGAGATGGGCAAGGGGCCTGGTGCTTCGGGAGGGCGTTGGGCTGCGTGAGCGAGCTTCTTTGTTTTCGATCCAGACCTCTTGAAAAATGACTAATAGTTACCTATACTAATTAAAATCAGCTTTGACTCCATCCATCCTCTGCCACTCCATGTCACACAGCGCCCACCCAGCCGACGATCAACCCCTGGTTCTGCAACACGTTGATGGCCCCGTGGCCACCTTCGAGCTGAACCGTCCAGAGAAACGCAATGCCATCAGCCTGGCGATGGTGGCCGAGCTGGAGCTCTGCATTGCCAGCCTGCCCGACAGCGTGAAGGTGGTGGTGCTGGCCGCGCGCGGCGACAACTTCAGCGCCGGGCTCGATCTGTCGGAGATTCCGGACATGTCGGCCGCCGAAGGTGTGCACCACTCGCACGCCTGGTACCGGGTGTTCGAGCAACTGCAGTCGGGCCGGGTGCCGGTGATCTGTGTGCTGCAAGGCGCGGTGGTGGGTGGCGGCCTGGAGCTGGCCTCTTGCGCCCATGTGCGTGTGGCTGAAGACAGCGCCTACTTCGGGTTGCCAGAGGGCACGCGCGGCATCTTCCTGGGCGGTGGTGGTTCGGTTCGGGTGACCAAGCTGATCGGCTTTTCGCGCGTGACCGAAATGATGCTGACTGGGCGCACCTACAACGCACAAGAAGCGTTCCAGATCGGTCTGACCCACTACACAGTGGCGCCAGGCGCTGGCCTGGCCAAAGCCCAGGAACTGGCGCTGCGTATCGCGGGCAACGCCCCGATGTCCAACTACGCCATCATGCGCACGCTGCCCCTGATTGCCGAACAGCCCATGAGCCACGGCCTGATGACGGAGTCGCTGATCGCCGCGATCACGCAGTCGGAGCCCGAAGCCAAGCAACGCGTGCAGGACTTTCTGGCCAAACGCGCTGCCAAAGTGCAACGGAGCAGCTGAAGCCATGACCGCCGCCGCAGTCCCCTACCGCCCGGTCAACTTCGGTCCTTACCAGGCCCACATCAATCCCCTGCCTGGTGGCGGGTACAAGCTGCAAGCTGTGCAAGCGTTGGCGCCGTACCCCAAGCGCTTCACCGAACACCTGCAGCGCTGGGCCAGCGAGCGACCCGAGCACACCTTCCTGGCCCGCCGCAG
>JBIIQD010000153.1:0-6162 GCA_044342265.1 Hydrogenophaga sp.
CTATGCCGAGAGCGGCGGTCAGGTGGGCGACGAAGGTGTCATCACCAGCGGCTCGGCGAGCTTCGCCGTGGGCGACACACAGAAGATCAAGTCGGACGTGTTCGGCCACCACGGTGCGATGGCGCAGGGCACGCTGGCAGTGGGCGACACGGTTACCGCGACCGTGAACCTCGCGCTTCGCGCCGCCACCGTGCGCAACCACAGCGCCACGCATCTTATGCACAAGGCCTTGCGCGAGGTGCTGGGGGATCACGTGCACCAGAAGGGCTCCCTGGTCAATGCCGAGCGAACCCGCTTCGACTTCACCCACAACGCGCCCGTGACCGACGCGCAGATCCGCCAGATCGAAGCCATCGTCAACCAAGAGGTGCTGGCCAATGCCGCGACCCAGGCGCGTCTGATGGGCATTGAGGACGCGAAGTCCACCGGCGCCATGATGTTGTTCGGCGAAAAGTACGGCGAGATCGTGCGCGTGCTTGACATCGGCAGCACCACCGAGTTGTGCGGCGGCACTCATGTCAAGGCCACGGGCGATATCGGTCTGTTCAAGGTGGTGAGTGAAGGCGGCGTGGCTGCGGGTGTGCGGCGCGTCGAAGCGGTGACTGGTGCTCAGGCGCTGGCTTACCTGCAATCGCTGGAAGACACCGTGGCCCAGGCCGCCATCGCGCTCAAAGCCCCGACGGCTGAACTGACGCAGCGCATCGGTCAGACGCTGGAGCAGATCAAGGCGCTGGAAAAAGAAGTCGCCGCGCTCAAGGGCAAGCTGGCCTCCAGCCAGGGCGACGAACTCATGGCGCAGGCGATGGACGTGAAGGGCATCAAGGTCCTCGCCGCCGTGCTCAACGGCGCCGACGCCAAGACTCTGCGCGACACCATGGACAAGCTCAAGGACAAACTCAAGACCGCCGCCATCGTGCTGGCCGCGGTGGACGGTGGCAAGGTGCAGATCGCGGCGGGCGTGACGGCCGACAGCATGGGCAAGGTCAGGGCCGGTGAACTGGTGAACTTTGTCGCTCAGCAGGTGGGTGGCAAAGGCGGCGGCAAGCCCGATATGGCCATGGCCGGTGGCACCGATGCGTCGGGTCTCCCCAAAGCCTTGGCGTCGGTGCAGGCTTGGGTGGCAGAGCGTTTGTAAAGCTCATTCAGCGCTGGGCCAGTCCAGGCTCAGACCGCTTTCAAACCGCCGCGCCTCACCCGTCACCGGGTCGGTGAAAGCCATGCCCTTGGCCAGAAGGCGCAGCGGTTCCGAAAAATCTTCCTCGTCGTCTGGCCCGTGCAGAACGGTCGGGTACAGCTGGTCGCCCATGATGTGCAGTCCGAGCGCGTTCATGTGCACCCGCAACTGGTGGCGCTTGCCGGTGACGGGTTCTAGCGCGTACCTTGCCCAGGCTCCACGGCGTTCCAGCTCGTTGATGCGCGTTTCGCTGTTGGGTTCTCCTGCCACCTCGGTCATGCGGTAGAAATCGCTGGGGTGCTCGACGATGCGGCTGCTTCGCGTGTGCGGCCAGGGCATTGCGTCGGTGATCCGAGCAATGGCTTCGTAGGTCTTGTGCACGCTTCGCCCGCTAAACAGCGCGTGGTATGCCCCGCGCTCGGCCGGGTTCACCGCAAACAGCACCAGCCCGGCGGTCTCGCGGTCGATGCGGTGCAGCGGCGCCAGCTGCGGCAGGTTCAGCTGGCGTTGCAGGCGCACCAGCAAGGTCTGCTGCACAAATCGGCCACCGGGTATCACCGGCAAAAAGTGCGGCTTGTCGGCCACCACCAGGTGTGCGTCCTGGTAGACCACCTTGGCTTCGAAGGGCACCACCGTTTCGTGCGGCAAGGCCCGGTAGTAGTAGAGCCTTGTGTTACCCCGGTAGGGAGCGTCGAGCGGCACGGCGTGGCCCGTTTCGTCGAGCACGGCGCCCGTTGCCAGTCGATGTGCCCACAGGTGCCGCCCGACCGTGGGCAGGCGCTCGTCCAGAAAATCAATCACGCGGGGCCAGCGAGCGTCCCCGGCTTTGACACCCGGCAACGCCACGCAACTGGGCGACACGCCGTCGCGGGCTGGAATCAGCGGGTTCCTGGGGGAGCGTGCCACGGTGGGGGATGGTATGGAGGGGGAATCCGGGTATTCTCTGCGGCTTCCACACAGGACCCAGCCGTGATTCACCCTCCCAGCGCTTCAAAGATCTTTTCCCCCATCCGTTCGGGCCGCCCTCGGCTGGCACTGACGTTCGCGGCCACCAGCCTGTTGCTCAGCGGTTGTGCGGTGGTGGCGGTGGTCGATGTGGCCGCCTCAGCGGTCGTGGGTGTGGCCGGACTGGCGGTGGACGCCGCTGTGGGCACGGCCAGGATCGGTGGCAAGATCATCGGGGCCGGGGCAGACGCCATGCTCGGCAATGACGACGAGAAAGAAGACGAATGAATCGTCTGAGAACTCAGATCCGGCGAAACACCAGGTCCCAGACGCCGTGGCCCAGCTTGAGGCCACGGTTCTCGAACTTGGTCAGCGGACGGTAGTCAGGCTTGGGCACATAGCCTTCACTGTCTTTCGCCGCCGTATTCCCCAGCAACGACTCCGCGCTCAACACTGCCAGCATCTGCTCGGCATAAGGTTGCCAATCCGTGGCCAGATGCATGTAGCCGCCGGGTTTGAGGTGAAGCGCCAGTCGGTGGACAAACGGCGCCTGGATCAGGCGGCGCTTGTGGTGGCGGCTTTTGTGCCAAGGGTCGGGGAAGAAAATGTGCACGCCGTCCAGGCTCTGCTCGGGCAGCATGTGGTCCAGCACCTCGACCGCGTCGTGACGCAAGATGCGGATGTTCTCAAGCTCCTGCTCGCCGCACAGCTTGAGCAACGCGCCCACGCCAGGTTCGTGCACCTCACAGCAGAGGAAGTTGTCGCCCGGTCGCGCCTGGGCGATCTGAGCCGTCGCGCCACCCATACCAAATCCGATCTCCATGATCAGCGGTGCACTGCGGCCAAACGTTGATGTGGGATCCAGTGACTGGGTCGCGCTGTAGTTCAGCAAAAAGCGCGGACCAAACTGCTCGTAAGCGCGTTGTTGTCCAGGGCCCGTGCGGCCGGCGCGCAGCACATAGCTTTTGACGACGCGCATGAATGGCTTGCTGGCGAGGGGCTCGGGGGCAGGAGTTGAAAGAGCGTTGTCGTCGGACATATGAGGCCAATACAGGCAGGAAAACGCTTGGGGCAGTGATTGTAGGTGGGTAGATGTAATGAAAAAGAATGGACACCTCGCCCAGAGTTGACGGGCGGTTGCTTCGTCCGGTCCAGAGCGACGTTCAAGGCACCAGGAGCGCGCTAACATCCTGCGGCACATTTATAGGAATCCATGAAAAGTACATCCATAGCTCCGCCCGGTCTGTCACGCCGCGCTTTCCAATGCGGCTTGGTCAGTGTGGCGACACTTGGCGTGCCTGTGTTGCGGGCCCAGAGTTCCAGCCGCCTTGTGTTGGGGCAGTCGGCCGCGTTCACTGGAGCTGCCGCCCAGCTTGGCATCCAGTTTCACGCGGGCGCCAAGCTGTTTTTTGACCAGTACAACGCGCAAAACCCAGTGCGCCGGATCGAGATCGAGCAGATGGACGATGGGTACGAGCCCAATCGGTGCGCCGAAAACACCCAGAAGCTGCTTGACAAAGATGTGTTTGCGCTTTTTGGATACATCGGTACGCCCACCAGCAATGCGGCGCTGCCGCTGGCGACCAAGGCCGAGATGCCTTTCATTGCGCCATTCACGGGGGCCATGTCGTTGCGGCAGCCCTTCAACCGCCTCGCGTTTCATCTGCGTGCCTCTTACAACGATGAGACCGAGCTCATCGTCAAGAGTCTGCACAACCTCGGGCTGACCCGAATCGCGGTGTTCCATCAAAACGACGCCTATGGCAAGGCTGGCCTGGACGGCACCCTGTTGGCGCTGTCCAGTCGCGGTCTCAAGCCTGTTGCCACCGGTACTGTTGAGCGCAACACCGTCGACGTGGCTGCCGCCGTGGCCACCATCAATGCCGCCAATCCGCAGGCCGTCGTCCAGATCAGCGCCTACAAGTCTTGCGCAGCCTATATCCGCGCTGCGCGCAAGGCCGGCTTTGGCGGCAGTTTCTACAACGTGTCCTTCGTGGGTACGCAGGCGCTGGCCGATGAGCTCGGGAAAGACGGAGCAGGTGTGGTGGTGTCGCAGGTGGTGCCCAATCCGTTCAGCTCTTCCAAGCCGATCACTCGGGAGTTTCGCGAGGCCATTGTTCAGGGCGGCAACAAGGTGCAGACGAACTTCTCCAGTCTTGAGGGTTTCCTGGCCGCCAGGCTGGTGGTTGAGGGCCTCAAGCGTTCGGGTGGCAAGTCGGGTCGCGAAGGACTTGTCAGCGGATTGGAGTCGATTGGCGACACGTCCTTCGACGGCTACTCGGTGTCTTTGAGCCCGAAAGACCATGTGGCCTCGAGTTTTGTCGAGCTGTCCATGCTGTCGGGCGATGGCAAGGTGCGGACCTGAGTCCTGTTCAGGCAGGTTCGGTGTCCCGCCAGGGCCAGGCCAGGGTCCATACCAGGAGCGCCTCGGACATCGGGCCGTTCGCCTTCGGCAGACCCAGCACAGATGCGGCCATCTGAAGCGCCGCTAGCGGATCATCCAGGTTCAGTGCACCTGCGCCGTTCTGCTTACTCAGCTTCTCGCCGTTGTCACCCAGCACCAGCGGTGTGTGCATGTAGGAGGGCGTGGGCAGCCCAAGGGCTTGCTGCAGCCGCAGCTGCCGTGGCGTGTTGTCGGCCAGGTCTTCGCCACGCACCACATGCGTGATGCCTTGCGCAGCGTCGTCGATAACCACCGCCAGCTGGTAGGCCCAAAGACCATCGGCCCGTCGAAGCACGTAGTCGCCGACCTCGGCGCCGACGTCCTGTGACTGCGGACCGAGACGGCGGTCGCACCAGCTTGTGGAGCCCGGTGCGGCCAGGAGGCGCCAAGCGCGTGCCTCGCGTCCCTTTAGACCACCGCGTTCAGGGCGACAGGTGCCCGGGTACACCGCCGCTTGGTGGCGTTGTCGATTCAGGCCCAGGCCCGCAGCAAGAACGGCTGCTTCAATGTCCTTGCGTGAGCAGGCGCAGGGGAAGGCGCTGCCATGCGCGATGAGCCGGTCCAGTGCCGCACGGTACAAGTCGCTGCGCAGGGATTGCCAGACCACGGGCTCATCGGAGACCAGACCACAGGCCGCCAGCTGTTGCAGGATCTGGTGATCAGCCCCCGGCACACAGCGTGGCGTGTCGACATCCTCGATGCGGACCAGCCAGACTCCGCCGTGGGCGCGGGCATCCAGCCAGCTGGCCAGCGCCGCCACCAATGATCCAGGATGCAGTGGACCCGTGGGCGAGGGGGCGAACCTGCCCCGGTATGAAGTGGCGGCCAAGACGTTTCTCTGCAGCGCGTGTCTGCCCTGCACCTGCTGAGGCGCAGGGCGACTACAGGGTGGCCAGCGCCAATTCCAGCCCCGACACAAACGCGTCCTCGACCCGGTGGCCCAGGCACCAGTCGCCACACAGGCCGATGCCCAGCGCCGGGTCAAACAAGTGCGAGCGGCCCAGTGGCTCCTGGGTTTGCGCGAAACGCCAGCGGTGTGCGACGGCGTGGCTGGGGGTTGCGCGAATGCCTGTGATTTCGGCGAAGCCTTTGAGCAGTTTCGCTTTGACGCGCTCGTGGTCGTCTTCAAGGTGCTTGAATGACCAGGCCGGGCTGGCCTGAATGGTCCAGCGCTCGATGCGCTCGCGCCCGGGCTTGCTGTTTTCGCGGGCCAGCCAGCTGATGCGGTGGTGGGTGCTGCGCGCAGCATTCCACTGCGGTCCCAGGTGCGGCAAACCGGGTTGCATCGCATTGGGAAACGCCACCATCAGCGTCCAGCACGGCGCGACCTGCACAGCGCTCAAGGCCTGGCGAAGTTGCGGTGCCAGTCCGGAGGCCAGCAGCAGGTCGTGGGCCTGCAAATGCGGTATGGCCAGCAGCACGCGGTCAAAGCCACCGAGCACCAGTTGCCCGCCATCGATCGCCTCAGCGCGTAGTTGCCACTGTTCAGGATGCAGGGCGTCGCGCTCGATGTGGTGGACCCGGGTCTCACAACAGGTGCGTGCCGGCATGTTCCCGTGCAACGCCGGGTGGGCCAGAGGCTGCGCCCAGTGGTGCACCA
>JBIIQD010000154.1:0-6133 GCA_044342265.1 Hydrogenophaga sp.
TACTTCGGCGCCACCGAGTCGAACACGCTGCGCACGTGTTTTGCCTTTTCCTGCTCGTTGACGGTCTGGAAGCCGAAATGTGTGGTTGCCATGAAATGTGTCTCCGGCAGGATCAATGGCTGCCGCAGGCGTGGCCGGACTTGTCGACCATGGGCGCGTCGCGATCGACCCCAGCGGCCGCGAGCCGTTGGGTGTAATCGTTCCAGAGTTCTTCTTGCTGCGATCCCAGGAAATACAGGTATTCCCAGGTGTAAATGCCCGATTCATGGCTGTCTGAGAAGGTCGGCTGCACGGCGTAATTGCCCACCTGCTCCAGCGCCACCACCGTCACCTCCCGTTTCCCGGTCTGCAGCGTTTCCTGTCCAGGGCCATGACCCTGCACCTCGGCGGACGGCGAATACACGCGCATCAGCTCGAACGGAATGCGAAATGCTTTGCCGTCGGAAAACGAAATCTCCAGCACCTTAGAGGCGGTGTGCACCGTGATGTCCTGCGGCGACGGGGTTTCTTTGTTCAGTCCTGCCATGGGTTTCTCCAGAAAAGTCAGACCAGCACGCGCTCAATGCCGCCCTGGTTCGCGCGGGCCACGTACTCGGGCAGCCAGTCCTTGCCCAGAATCTGGTTGGCCATTTCGACCACGATGTAGTCGGCCTGCAACAGGCCGCTTTGCAAATCGTCCTGGTAGCGGTTGAGCCCCATCAGGCAACTCGGGCACGACGTGAGCACTTTCACATTGTCTTTCTCGCCCACACTGCCCGCCGCGCGCAGACTCGCTTCGCCCTTGAGAATCTCCTCTTCCTTGCGAAAACGGATCTGGGTCGAAATGTCGGGTCGCGACGTTGCCAGGCCACCGCTTTCGCCACAGCAGCGCTCACTCTTGACCACGCCATCGCCCACCAGCGCCTTGACGGTTTTCATCGGATCTTGCAACTTCATTGGGCTGTGGCAAGGGTCGTGGTACAGGTAACCGCCTTGCCCTGATGGCAAGGTGATGCCCTTTTCCAACAGGTACTCGTGGATATCGATGATGCGACAGCCCGGGAATATCTTGTCGAACTCATAGCCCTGCAACTGGTCGTAGCAGGTGCCGCAACTCACCACCACGGTCTTGATGTCCAGATAGTTCAGCGTGTTGGCCACGCGATGAAACAGCACCCGGTTGTCGGTGATGATTTTCTCGGCCTTGTCGAACTGGCCGCTGCCGCGCTGCGGATAACCGCAACACAGGTAGCCCGGCGGCAGCACGGTCTGGACCCCCGCGTGCCAGAGCATGGCCTGAGTGGCCAAACCCACCTGGCTAAAGAGGCGCTCCGAGCCACAACCAGGAAAATAAAACACCGCCTCCGTCTCGCTGGTCGTACCCACCGGGTTGCGGATGATCGGGACATAGTCCTTGTCTTCGATGTCCAGCAACGCCCGGGCGGTCTTCTTGGGCAATCCACCGGGCATCTTCTTGTTGATGAAGTGGATGACCTGCTCCTTGATCGGCGCAGGGCCCAAGGTGGCTGGCGGCGCGCTGGTTTGCTTGCGGGCCGCCAACTTGAGCACGTCGTTGCCCAGACGTTGCGCCTTGAAACTCAGGTCGGTCAGCGCATGCCCCAGACGGATCGCTCCCGGACTGGCGGTGCCAATGAACCACGACTGGAATGCAGAGGCCGGGCGAAAACTCTTTTTGCCCATCTTGCGCAGCAGGTTGCGCATGTTCATGGACACGTCGCCGAAATCGATCTTGACCGGGCACGGGCTCAGGCACTTGTGACAGACCGTGCAATGGTCAGCCACGTCCTCAAACTCTTCCCAGTGACGGATGGCGATGCCACGGCGCGTCTGTTCTTCGTACAGAAAAGCCTCGATCAGCAATGAGGTCGCCAGGATCTTGTTGCGTGGGCTGTAGAGCAGGTTGGCACGCGGCACGTGCGTGGCACAGACCGGCTTGCACTTACCGCAGCGCAGACAATCCTTGACCGAATCGGCAATGGCGCCGATGTCGCTCTGCTGCATGATCAGCGACTCGTGTCCCATCAGCCCGAAACTGGGGGTGTAGGCACTGCTCAGGTCAGCGCTGCGCAGGCTGCTGTCAGCCGCCAGGCCCTGGACGCCTGACAGGTCGCGAAGCAGCTTGCCCTTGTTGAAGCGGCCTTCCGGGTCCACACGTGCCTTGTATTCGGCGAACGGGCGCAGTTCGTCGTCGGTCAGGAACTCCAGCTTTGTGATGCCGATACCGTGTTCGCCGGAAATCACACCATCGAGGCTGCGCGCCAAGACCATGATGCGGGCCACCGCTTCGTGGGCGGTCTGCAACATCTCGTAGTCGTCGCTGTTGACCGGGATGTTGGTGTGTACATTGCCGTCACCGGCGTGCATGTGCAAAGCCACCCAGACCCGGCCTTTGAGCACTCGCTGGTGGATGGCGCTGCATTCGGCCAGGATGGGGCCAAACGCCGCGCCGTTGAACATCTGCTGAAGTGGAGCGCGCAGCTGCGCCTTCCAGCTGGCACGCAGGCGGTGGTCCTGAAGCTCGGAAAACAACGGTTCCACGTTGAGCAACCAGCCAGCCCAGAGCGACCGTACTTCCTGCACCAGCGAAAGGGCCTGCTGCACCCGGTCTTCCAGCAGCTCGGCGCTGGGAATGTCGTTGGCGTCGTCGGTCTTGCCCAGCGGCAGCTGACCGCGAGAGAAAAACGCCTCCAACGCGTCACACAGCTTGAGCTTGTTGCGCAGCGACAGTTCGATGTTGATGCGCTCGATGCCTTCGGTGTACTCGCCCATGCGCGGCAGCGGGATCACCACGTCTTCGTTGATCTTGAAGGCGTTGGTGTGCTTGGAAATCGCAGCCGTGCGCTTGCGATCGAGCCAGAACTTCTTGCGGGCTTCGGGGCTGATGGCCACGAAGCCTTCGCCACTGCGTCCATTGGAAAGGCGGATCACCTCGCTGGTGGCGCGGGCCACGGCGTCGGCGTCGTCGCCCACAATGTCACCGATCAGCACCATCTTGGGCAGGGTGCCACGCTTGCTTTTGGTGGCATAGCCCACCGCCTTGAGGTAGCGGTCGTCCAGGTGTTCCAGCCCGGCCAGCAGGACCCCTGAGCGCTTCTGCTCAGCGAACATGAAATCCTTGATCTCGACGATCGAAGGCACGCCGTCCCTGGGGTTGCCGAAGAACTCCAGACACACGGTGCGCGTGTGTTCAGGCATGCGGTGCACCACCCAGCGACCGCTGGTGATCAGGCCGTCGCAGCCTTCTTTCTGGATGCCCGGCAGGCCGCTGAGGAACTTGTCGGTCACATCTTTGCCCAGGCCTTCCTTGCGGAAGCTCTTGCCCGGGATCACCAGTTGTTCGGTTCGGATCGGCGTCTTGCCGTCGGCCTCGAAGTACCTGAGTTCGAAGGTGGCGACCTCTGCATCGTGAATCTTGCCCAGGTTGTGGTCGGTCCTCGTGACCTCCAGCCACTGCGCCTGCGGTGTCACCATGCGCCAACTCACCAGGTTGTCCAGCGCCGTGCCCCAGAGCACGGCCTTCTTGCCACCAGCGTTCATCGCAATATTGCCGCCCACACACGACGCTTCCGCCGAGGTCGGGTCGACCGCAAACACGTAGCCAGCGCGCTCGGCCGCATCGGCCACGCGCTGCGTCACCACGCCGGCTTCGGTCCACACCGTGGCCACCGGCTGCGCATGGCCAGGGATCGCCACATGCTCAACCTCGGTCATGGCCTCGAGTTTTTCGGTGTTGATGACCACGCTCTTCCACGTCAGCGGAATCGCACCACCGGTGTACCCGGTACCGCCGCCGCGCGGGATGATGGTGAGCCCGAGTTCGACACAGCCCCTGACCAGGTGCGCCATTTCGGTCTCGGTATCGGGAGTGAGCACGACAAACGGGTACTCGACGCGCCAGTCGGTCGCGTCGGTCACATGGCTCACACGCGAGAGGCCGTCAAACTTGACGTTGTCTTTAGCGGTCAGCTTACGCAGCACCTTGTTCGTGCGCTGGCGCAGGGCTGCCATGTCTTCAAAGGACCGTGCAAACACGTCGACCGCTGACGTGGCAGCCGTCAACAGTTGTCCCACAGACTGGTCGCGGGTGGCATCGTCTTGCGGCCTGCGGCGCTTTTGAACCTCCCCCAGGCGATGGTGCAGTGCCTCGACCAAGGCAGAGCGCCGCTTGGGGTTGTCCAGCAGGTCATCCTGCAAGTAGGGGTTGCGCTGCACGACCCAGATGTCGCCCAGAACCTCATACAGCATGCGCGCCGAACGGCCGGTGCGCCGCTCCCCCCTCAGTTCATTCAGCAGTTCCCAGGCCCGGGAGCCGAGCAGGCGCAAGACAATCTCACGATCCGAAAACGAGGTGTAGTTGTAGGGTATCTCGCGCAGACGGGGCAAGTCGTCGGCAGCGGTTTCCAGAAGCGACAGCGGGAGAGGGGCGTTCATGTAGGGACCAGCAATCAGCGGCTAACCGAAGATGGTACCGCAGCGCAACATAGGCGACAGCCTCTTATGGAAAGCCCTTGTTGTCACGCCCGCGAAACAGGGTTGCAATGAACTTGACACACCCGCTCCCTACGCTGCCTTGTCTTCTGGGCAACGGGCCCACATCGTTTTCACCCCACAGGAGCCTTCATGCGCCAACACATCACAACCCTGGCTGCCACCGCGGCCTTGCTCGGCATCAGCCACAGTGCCCACGCACAAGTCGAAGTCCAATGGTGGCACTCCATGGGCGGCGCCCTGGGCGAATGGGTGAATGATCACGCCAAGGACTTCAACGCCAGCCAGACACAGTACAAGATCGTGCCCACCTTCAAGGGCAGCTACGACGAATCCATGACCGCGGCGATTGCCGCCTTCCGCTCGGGCAACGCACCCCACATCCTGCAGGTGTTTGAGGTTGGCACCGCCACCATGATGGCCAGCAAAGGCGCCATCGTGCCGGTGGGCAAGATCATGTCGGACGCCGGCGTCAAGTTCGACCCGAAGAGCTATGTGCCAGCGGTGGCGGGCTACTACACCGCCCCCAACGGCCAGATGCTGAGCTTCCCTTTCAACAGCTCCACCACCGTCTTCCACTACAACAAGGACGCCTTCAAGGCGGCTGGCCTGGACCCTGAGAACCCGCCCAAGACCTGGCCTGAGGTGGCGCTGGCCGCCGGCAAGCTCAAGGCCAGCGGGCACAAGTGCCCTTTTACCACCAGTTGGGTCAGCTGGACACAGCTCGAGAGCTTCTCGGCCTGGCACAACACCGAGTTCGCCACCAAAGGCAACGGCATGCGCGGCATCGACGCGCGTCTGACCTACAACACCCCGCTGCACGTGCGCCACATCGAAAACCTGGCCAACATGGCCAAGACCGGTCTGTTCGTGTACAAAGGCCGCGGCAACTCGGCCGATGCCGTTTTCGTCTCGGGTGAGTGCGCCATGATGACCGGCTCCTCGGCACTGTATGGCAACATCAAACGCAACGCCAAGTTCGCCAGCGGCATCAGCACCCTACCTTACTACCCCGATGTGGCCGGTGCACCGCAGAACACCGTGATCGGCGGTGCCAGCCTGTGGGTGATGTCGGGCAAAAAGGCCGAGGAATACAAGGGCGTGGCCCAGTTCTTCGCCCACCTGTCCAAGCCCGATGTCGACGCACGGAGCCACCAGCGCACCGGTTACCTGCCCTTGACACCCGCTTCGTTCGAGCTGACCGACAAGAGCGGCTTCTACAAGCAAAACCCGGGCACCGACGTCTCGGTGACCCAGATGATCCGCAAGACCACCGACAAATCGCGCGGCATCCGCCTGGGCAACTTCGTGCAGATCCGCACCATCAACGACGAAGAACTCGAAGGCGTCTGGGCTGGCAAGAAGACCGCCAAAGAAGCGCTGGACACCGCAGTGCAGCGCGGCAACGAGCAGCTCGAGCGCTTCCAGAAGGCCAACCAAGGCAAGATGTAAGAAACGCATCCGCCGCGCTCCGCTGGACCCCAGCGCGGGCATTCGGCTTGCACCGCCTGTGAGCTAGGCTCACCGGCGGTGTTGTCATTCACCGGAACCCCATGGAAAAACGCGTCCGCTTCCGCTCAACCTGGCTGCCCTGGCTGCTGGTGGCTCCGCAGATGGCGGTGGTACTGGTGTTCTTCTTTTGGCC
>JBIIQD010000003.1:0-20896 GCA_044342265.1 Hydrogenophaga sp.
GGCATCCCGATCGCGGGCGGCCACACCATCGATTCCGTCGAACCCATCTATGGCTTGGTGGCCATGGGCCTGATCCACCCCAAGCGCGTCAAGCGCAACGCCGATGCGAAAGTGGGTGACCGCCTGATCCTGGGCAAGCCGATTGGTGTTGGCGTGCTGTCCGCCGCGCTGAAGAAAGACGCACTGCCTGCCGAAGGCTACGCGCAGATGATTGCCAACACCACCAAACTCAACACGCCTGGGCCCGATCTGGCTCAGCTGGACGGCGTGCACGCGCTGACCGACATCACCGGCTTCGGCCTGGCCGGTCATGTGCTGGAAATGGCGCGCGGTTCCAACACCACGGTGCACATCGACATGGCCCGCGTGCCGCTGATCACCGGCGTGCGCCAATTGGCCGCTCAAGGCATGGTGACCGGCGCGAGCGGGCGCAACTGGGCGGCCTATGGCGGGGAGATCCGCCTCGGCGACACGCTCCAGCCGGTGGACCAGGCCCTGCTGAGCGACCCGCAGACCAGTGGCGGTTTGCTCGTGGCCTGTGCACCCGAGGCGGTGGCTGAAGTGCTGGCCATCTTTGAGCGTCATGGTTTTGCACAAGCTGCTGATGTGGGTGAGATCGCCGCTGCTCGTGCCGACGGCGTGCGCCTGCAAGTGACATAGTGAGTCTTTTTCACGGGGACCAACCGACATGAAAAACTGGCTTGTTGCAAACCGAGGTTTTCTGGTGGTGATGCTTTGCTTCGGGGTGTTCCGGACCGCCATTGCCGACTGGAACCCGGTGCCGTCGGGCTCCATGCGCCCGACCATCCTGGAAGGTGACGTGGTGCTGGTGAACCGGCTGGCCTACGACCTCAAGATACCGTTGACCGGCGTGACGGTGGCGCGCCTGGGGGAGCCTGCGCGCGGCGACATCGTGACCTTCGATTCGCCGCAGGACGGTGTGCGCCTGATCAAGCGGCTGGTCGCGCTGCCAGGGGATGTGGTCGAGATGCGCGACGGCGTGCTGGCCATCAACGGTGTGGCAGCTCAATACGCCGACGTCCATTCGGTCAACGACTATCTGGCGTCGGGCTGGGAAGCGTCGGCCACGCGCGCGACTGAGCGCTGGGGCGATAGCGTTCGCACGGTGCAGTACCTGAACGGGATGCCGAACCGCCGCAGCATCGGTCCTTTGACGGTGCCCCCGGGTCACTACTTCATGATGGGCGACAGCCGGGACAACAGCGGGGACTCCCGCTATTTCGGTCCCGTGCCGCGCGAGCTGCTGATCGCCCGCGCTGAGCGCGTGCTGGTGTCCGCCGACATCACGGACCGTTGGCAACCGCGCTTCTCGCGCTGGATTTCGCCGTTGCTGTGATGGCCGACCTTGCGCTCTGGTGCAGCGGGCAAGTCAAGCTTGCTTTCCCGCTGCACCGGGCCATGCCCTACCATGTGATCGACCGGGTGGCGTTCGCGCTGCACGCGCAGTACCCTACACCACTCTGAAAGCCGCCGATGTCCCGTCGCACCCTCAAGACCGCCACCTCTCTAGGGCGCAAGACGATGGAAACCGCCATTGCCGCTCCCCAGGTGGTGGCTCACCGCATGACGCGCATGGTCACCACCGGCGTCAATCCGTCGCGGCGCGACCAGAAGGAGTTCGCGGGCATGGTGGCGGAAAAGCAGCAGGCCTTCGCCCAGTCTTGTGTGGCCATGGCATCCGAGACCTTGCGCTTGCAGCAGCAGATCTTGTCATCGTTGTGGGCCGTGGGGTTCGGCCCGTGGTCCAACAAACATGCGGCATCACTTTCAGCAGCCCAGGGCATGCAGTCGGCAGCAGTGTCGATTGCAGAAAAGGGCCTGGAGCCTGTGCACCGAAAGGCGGTGTCCAACGCCAGGCGATTGAACAAGTCGCGCCCATGACATTGCCGCGGGTGCTGGTGTTCGACATCTTCGGCACCGTTGTCGACTGGCACGGCAGCATCGTTCGCGAGGTGGGCCAGCGCTTCCCCGAGGTCGACGCCGGCGCTTTCGCGCTGGCCTGGCGCGCGGGTTACCAGCCGGCGATGGAGGCGGTGCGCTCGGGGGGGCGGGGGTTCGTCAAGCTTGATCTGCTGCACCGTGAAATCCTTGACGGCCTGCTGCCACGCTTTGGCCTGGGCCACCTGGCTGAGGCCGGCCGTGCCGACCTCAACCGCCTCTGGCACCGGCTCGCCGCCTGGCCCGACAGCGTGGCCGGGCTCACCCGACTGAAGTCGCGCTTCACCATCTGCAGCCTGTCCAACGGCAACCTGGGCCTGCTGACCAACATGGCGAAACACGCTGGCCTGCCCTGGGACTGCGTGCTCGGCGCCGAGGTGTTCCGCGCCTACAAGCCCGACCCGCGTGTCTACTTCGGCGCGGCCGGGGTGTTCGATGCCGATCCGGGCGAGGTGATGATGGTGGCCGCCCACCACGACGACCTGGCCGCCGCGCGCGCCTGCGGCTTGCAGACGGCCTACATCGAGCGCCCGCTGGAGTTCGGCGCGGCCCAACCGAAGGACGTGTCACCGGTCGCCTCCAACACGCTGCATGCGCGGGACCTGTTGCACCTGGCCGATCAGCTGGGCTGCTGAATTCGTCGGTCATCGGTGTGTCGTGCGCTCTGAGGTGGCGCTGGCGGTGTGACCCGCGAAGTCGCCAATGCAGGGCCCTCAAGTCAAGGGGCCCTTGCTGGTCAATCCTTGCACAACGCCTTGATCTGACGGATCGCCGACACATCGCCGAGGAAGACCTGGAGCACATCCTTCTCTTCCTGTGTCAGGTCCTTGTCTTCCAGCCACTTTGCTTTTTTCACGATCAGTTCCAGCGCTTCGGCCAGATGGCCGATCTGACGGCCATAGCTGCCAACGTTCTTCAGCGCCATCTGTTCCACCGACGGATTCGAAGAGGCACCCAGGTTCACGTTGAACAAATGGAACGACCAGTTCGGCAGGATCGGCTGCGTCAGCGCGTTGGGCGCGAGGTGCAAGGGCATGGTGAAGGTCTGCATGGAAGGCTCCTGGAGAGTGACAAATGCCGTGTTCCTAAGCAGAAACAGTGCCGTCAGTGCGCAGAACTTCCCCAAAAGAAGGGATCTCTCGAAAGGGCACGCTAACAGTGCGCTCGCTCCTGCACCGGGTCTTCGGGATCAGGGGCTGCCATGCGCTTCAATCCGAAGCGACACCTGCGAGTGATTGGCGGGCACAAAAGCCTTGACTTTGGCGATGTGCAGCTTGGGCAAGAGGACTCCTGCCAACGCACCATGATGGGCAGGTACCCAAGCGCTGGTCCAGCCGGATATCTCACTGTTTCAGTTCCCCGCCAGCGTGTATTTCGCCATGAACGCCCGGTCGATGCGATCCTTCCAGCGCCAGGCCCAGCCGCCTTCGGCGTGCAGCGGGCCCCAGCTGACGATCGCGTGGCCGGTGCCGCAGGACAGCAGGTTGAGCGTGTTCGCCGGCGGGTGGTGCGGCTTGAGCGCTTGCCCTTCGTGCGCGGCGAGCAGGTTGTCGGCCAGCGGTGGACCGGCGCGCACGGCGTAGACACCGCTCTTGGGGTGCGGTCGGTCGAGACGCGTGGAGACGTCACCCGCAGCGAAGACTTCAGGGTGGCTGGGGCTTTGCTGGAAGGCGTTGACCAGCAGATGGCCCGCCTCGCTGAGCGCCAGGCCACTGCCCTGCAGCCAGGGCGGTGCGTGGGTGCCGATCGCCAGGATCGGTACGTCGCAGGCCAGTTCTGAGCCACCCGCCAGGCGGACAACGCCTGCCTCCATGCCAACGCAGCTGTCGCGCAAGATGGTGATGTTCTGCCGCTTGAGCTGGCGCAACACGCGCGAGCGCATGCCTGCCGGGTACGAGGCGGCCGGTTCGCCGCCACCGGTGATGAGGGTGAAGCGGGCGCCTTCAGCGCCCTGGGCCCGCAGCCGCTGCACGGCCGCAAACAGCAGCTCGAGACCACCTGCGCCTGCGCCGATCATGGCCACGGAGAGCGCACGGGCCTGTGCCTGTTCGAGCACTTGAGGCCATAGCGAGGCGAACACCTCAATGGGGCGCACGATCAGCGCATGCGTGGCTGCGCCGGGCATGTCCTGTTCGAGTCGCTGGCGGTCGATCACCGCGCCGGTGTCGATCGAGAGCAGGTGGTAAGGCAGGTCGGGCGGAAGAATGTCACCTGGGGACCTGCTCTGACCCGCCGGACTCAGTCGCACACGCCGCTCTCCGGCGTCGATACCGGAGCAGCGTGCCCGCACCCACTTCGCGCCGGCGGCCTTGATCAGCGGCTCCAGCGGGATTTGGCAATCCTGTTCGCTGTAGTGGCCCGCGACCAGTCCAGGTGTCATGCCGCTGTAGGTCTGATAGGGGTAAGGCGTGACGACGGTGACATCCAGATCGGCAGGCCTGTGTTGCGCCAGCCGGGACAGAACGTGCACATGGGCGTGACCCGCCCCCAGCAGGAGCAATTTTTTGATTCCGTGGTGCATGGGTCGATGTTACGGGCTTCGCTCAAGCCGCCTGGCGACGGATCTCATAGATCACTTCGCCGTGTTCGCTGCCAGGTATGGGGTCAGGGCAAGACGGAAAGAAGGTCTGGAGATGCCGAAAGCCTGTCTTCTCCAGCACCCGGCGCGAACCAACATTGACCGCCATCGTCTCGGCCCGAACACAGCCGAAGCCCAAAACCTCAAAGGCTTCTTGCACCAGGGCCCTGGCGCCTTCGGACGCGTAGCCTCTGCCCCAGACCTCGCGCCGCAGGCGGTAGCCCAGCTCCGCGGTCCTGACGCCGTCGATGTGACCTTCGTCAAACAGCGCGAACCAGCCAACGAACAAGCCGCTGTCGCGGACTTGGGCGACCAGCACTTCTGGCTCCGTTCCCCGTGGGGTCAGGAAGTCGGCATCGGGCAAGCCCTCTTCAGGTACAGCGCGACCACCGTTGAGAAAGCGCATGACCTCAGGGTCCGCCTCCAGGGCCACCAGGTCTGCGCGGTCTGTTGGCACTGTCTGGCGAAGCACAAGCCGGTCGGTGTTCAGACGAATCAAGGTTTGGACGGCGCGGTGCGCAGTTCGGCGACCCAGCCGCTGCTGGCGCTGCCGGTGTTGTCACTGTCGGCACCGATCAGCACGGTGCTGACCTTGGGCAATTCGCTGCGCGGAGTCTGTGCGCCTTGCGGCAACTCGTCGCCAAACAGTGCGATGAAGTCTTGCGCCAGGTCGCGGCTTTCGTTCACCCATTGACCGGCTGGCGTTTCGCTGCCGCGCAGGCTGATGTAGCGCACGCGCCGGGTGTAGGGGTTGGCGCCTTGCCGACCGGCGGGGTGAACACTGTCCCAGACATAACAGAGCGTGGCGGCTGGCAGTGGCTCGCCGCTGGCACTGCGTGCCACGCGCAGCAAGGTGCGTTCGACGAATGGCACTCGATCAAGCGGGTGCTCGAACATCGCGCAGACCTTCAGCGCGGCATCGTCGCCCGCCTTGGTGGTGAGGTCTGGCGATGCCCTGCCACCCGCGAGAGGCTTGTCCAGCCGCCAGCGCCATTGCAGGCGGGCGGGCGGCGTGTCATTGAGGTCGTGTACCAGGGTGCCGTAAGACGCGGCGGTGATCACGTTGATGGCGGGCTGACCATCGATCTGGCCGGCCTCAAACCGCGTGGCCGGCAGGTTGGCGGCCTTTTTGGGAAAGCCCACGTAGCGCCATGCAGGATTGAGCGCGCCGTCGGGCTGGGTCAAGGGCGGCAGGGCCTGTGCAACGACGGTCAGTGGCAGCAAAGCGACCAGAGCCAGCCACGCGCGCATGCCTCAGCGTCCCACGTCGTTGAGCGACCAGTCGTAGTCCAGGTGGCTCACGCTCAGGGTCTTGGCTTTCAGCGCCGCCTGTTCAGCGGGCACGTCGCTCAGCTGCTCGGCGTACTTCGCCAGCATGTCCTCGATCTTGTTGAAGCCACCATGGCCCTTCTCGAAGTCCTCGCGGAACCACTTGAAGATGCTGTTGATCTCGACCTTGTCGCCTTTGACGCGGTTGCGCGTGCGGTCGCCCATGAAGCGGCGCATGCCGTCTTCGAGCTGGGCCTCCAGCTTCGCGGCGGTGAAAGCCTCGTCGCGCAGCGCCGGGCAACCGATGCTGGCGCAATTGACGGCGGCGTGGATGCGCGGCTCCTTGTAGATCGGGCGCAGCTGCTCGTGCTCGATCCAGTCCAGGTGGCGCTTGCTGCCGAGCAAGGTGAAAAACTCGTTCTTCCAAGGACCGCGGTTGAACAGGCCGAGCTCCTTGATGGACTTGATGTCCGGGTACTTGGTGAGGATGATCTCGACGGTGAAGGCGTTGTAGGCGTTGATCAGGAAGGCCATCTGCTGGGGTTTGCTCCAGCCGTCGAATGTGGCCTTGGGCACCGCGCTCATCGTGTCGAGCACCGCCTTGAGCGCAGCGCGGTCGGTAGCGAAACCCTTGTAGTTGGCGCGCGACTGCTTGCCATCGGGCAGCCAGCGCACGTGTTTCTTCAGCAGCGCGTCCCAGGCGGCGTAGCTGTGGTCGAAGCCGGCCTGGGCGTGGGCAGCCAGGGGAGCGACCGAGGCAGCGGCGATCAGGGTGATGAAGTGTCGGCGTGTGGTCATGGTGTGTGGACTCCGTGTGTGGTGTCGAGGTTCCATCCTCAACCGCGCTTCCAGTCGTGGAACTTCTTCACCCAGGCCAGCAGCTGGTGCGGCTGGTGGGCGCGCTTCCATTCGCCGGCCGCGTATTTGTTGGCCTCGGCCAGCGTGGGGTAGGTGTGGATGGTGCCGAGGATCTTGTTCAGGCCCAGACCGTGTTTCATGGCCAGCACGTACTCGGCCAGCAGGTCGCCCGCGTGGGTGCCGACGATGGTCACGCCCAGGATCTTGTCTTTGCCCGGCACGGTCAGCACCTTGACGAAGCCGTGGGCCTCGCTGTCGGCAATCGCGCGGTCCAGGTCGTCGATGCCGTACTTGGTGACCTCGTAGGGAATGTTCTTTTCTTTCGCTTCCTGCTCGTTCAGTCCGACGCGCGCGACCTCGGGGTCGATGAAGGTCGCCCAGGGAATCACGCTGTAGTCGGCCTTGAACTTCTTGAAGTCGCCGAACAGTGCGTTCACCGCCGCGTACCAGGCCTGGTGCGCCGCCACGTGGGTGAACTGGTACGGCCCCGCCACGTCGCCGGCCGCGTAGATGTTGGGGTAGATGGTCTGCAGGTATTCGTTGGTCTCGACCGTGCGGCTCGTCGGAATGCCCAGGTCTTCCAGGCCATAGCCGGTCAGGCGCGCCACGCGGCCCACGGCGCACAGCAGCTGGTCGAACGCAATGCGTTTTTCGGCGCCTGCGTGCTCCACCACCAGCGTCTTCTCGCCGTTCACCAGCTCGCAGCGCAGCGCCTTGTGCCCGGTGAGCACCGCCACGCCGTCGGCTTCCAGCGAGGCTTTGGCCAGGGCCGAGACTTCTTCGTCTTCCCGCACCATGATGCGTGCGCCCATTTCCACCTGCGTGACCTGCGAACCCAGGCGCGCAAAGCTCTGCGCCAGTTCCGAACCGATGGGCCCGCCGCCGAGCACCACCAGACGTTTCGGTACTTCATCGAGTTTCGCGAATTCGTCCCACAGCGTGTCGCTGGTCACGTAGCCGACGTCGTTGAGTCCCGGCAGTGGCGGCACAAAAGGCCGTGCGCCTGCGGCGATGACGATGCTGCGCGCGGTCAAGCGCTGCGTGCCACCGCTGTTCAGGGCGATCTCCACCGTCCACGGGTTCACCAGCTTGGCGTAGCCCTGCAGCACCTCCACGCCCAGGCCGGTGTAGCGCTCCACGCTGTCGTGCGGCTCGATGGCCTTGATGACATCGTGAATCCGCTGCATCACGGCCTTGAAACTGAAGGTCGGCGTGGTGTCGTTCAGGCCGTAGTTCGCGCCATGGCGCATCTGGTGCGCCAGCTTGGCGCTCTTGATCAGCGCCTTGCTCGGCACGCAGCCGTAGTTCAGGCAGTCGCCGCCCATCTTGTGCGCCTCGATCAGCGTCACCTTGGCCTTGACGGCCGCAGCGATGTAGGCCGAGACCAGACCACCCGCGCCCGCGCCGATCACGATCAGGTTGCGGTCGAAGGTCTTCGGTCGCACGCTGGCCCATTTCGCGTAGACCTTGCGCTTTTGCACCGCCTCCACCACCTTGCGCGCGATCAGCGGGAACAGGCCCAGCAGCACAAAGCTGCCCAGCAGGCCGGGGCTGACGATGCCCTTGATCGAGTCGAGCTGTCCGAGCTGCGTGCCCGCGTTCACATAGACCGCCGTGCCGGCCAGCATGCCCAGCTGGCTGACCCAGTAGAAGGTCCAGGCCTTCATCTTGGTCAGACCCATCAGCAGGTTGATCACGAAGAAGGGCACGACCGGGATCAGGCGCAGCGTGAACAGGTAGAACGCACCGTCTTTCTGGATGCCCTTGTCCATGTCGGCCAGGCGCTGGCCGAAGCGGCTCTGCACGCTGTCGCGAAGCAGAAAGCGCGCGGTCAGAAACGCCAGCGTGGCACCGATGCTCGACGCAAACGACACCAGCAGCAGGCCCCAGCCCAGGCCGAAGATGGCACCACCGGCCAGCGTGACGATGGTGGCGCCCGGCAGCGACAGAGCGGTGACTGCGACGTAGATCAAAAAGAAGCCCGCGGCCAGCGCGAACGGTTGGGTCTCGCGCAGCGCGGCAAAACGCGTCTGGCTCTCTTTGAGAAAGTCGAGGCTGAAGAACCGATTCAGATCGAAGGCGAAAAACGCCACGATGCCCACCAGCACGGCGATCAGCAGTAAGACTTTGCGCAGGTTCACGACCATTCCTTGAGACTTGTGTTGACGATCAGTCGCAACCGGTCAGGCATTCTTACATTTCAAAGGGTTCGATCACCACTCGCTGGCCTGGTCCACCGCAACAGCGCCGATTCTCTCGCCCAACGCCAGAATACCTGCATTCAAGAAGAGCCTGACTGTGTCCGATCTTGTCACCCGCCTTCGAGCAGCCCTGGTGGCTGCCAGCCATCCGAGTGCCGTGATGACCCTGGAGCCTTTGCCAGACAAGGGCTTGGCCCACCATCACGTGCGGCTCAAGGGCAGTGGTCTGCTCGCACGCATTCCCAAACAAAGCCAGATGGGCCTGAGCGCTTTGCACAACCTGGCCTATCAGCGCGTGTGTTTCGAGCGCGCGGTGCCGGGGGGCCATACGCCCGCCCTGCATGCATGTTTGCCACCCTGCGAACATCTGCCGCGCGGCGCGCTGCTGGTTGAAGAGATCGTGGGTCGCACGGCGCGTTTGCCTGAGGACCTGGCCGCCGTGGCCAAGGCCCTGGCGTCCCTGCATGCCCTGGCGCTCCCCGACGTGAGTGCCCGAGCGCCTCTGCTGGTCACACCTGATCCGTTGTTGGCGTTGTGTCAGGAGATCGCCGCACAGGCCAGCCACTTGCCGCAGGCGCGCGTGGCGCCTGAGGTGGCTCAGGCCATTGGCCAAAGCCTCGCAGAACTTAAAGCCTTGTGTGCCATGCCGCAGCGCCCGGCGCCACGCTTCATCGCGTTCGATGGCCACCCTGGCAACTTCATCGTGCGCGCTGATGGTCGCGCCGTCCTGGTCGATCTCGAAAAGTGCCGCTACAGCTACCCTGGTCTTGATCTGGCACACGCCACGCTCTACACCTCCACCACCTGGGACCTCGATTCGTACGCGGTGCTGAGCCCGGGCGAGGTGCTGGCCTTCTACCGCGCCTGGGCGGTCGCCGCAGGTTCTGCCGCCGAAGGTGCGATCGCTTGGCATGGTGCCTTGCGCCGCGCCATGTGGCTCTGGTCGGTGACGTGGTGCGCCAAGTGGCGCGTGCTGTCAGGAAATGCGCCCGACCGCCACGCCAGCGGTGAAGACTGGTCGGTGGGGCGCAGCGAGGCGGCGCTGGTGAGCCACGTACGCGAACGGGTCGACCACTACCTCAGCCGGACGCTGGTGAGGCAGCTGCTGGACGAGTTTGAAGCCTTCGATCTGGCGATGCGCACGTGAAGCTGGGGATCGTATTGCCAGTGCTGAGCGAGGGCATGGCGCTCTTGCCCAACCTGCAGACGCTGGCACCTCTGCGCGAGCGCGGGGCCTGGGTCGCGGTGGTGTTCGGGGGTGCACATGACGATCTGCCGCAGGGCACCGAAGACTGGGTCGACGCGGTGCTGAGTGCGCCACGCGGTCGCGCCGCGCAGATGAATGCGGGCGCTTGCGCCGCGAGAGACGTCGGCGCCGATGCGTTGCTGTTCTTGCATGCCGATACCGCGCTGCCGCATGATGCCGATGCACTGATCGAAGCGGCTTTCACGGGTGGCGCGGACTGGGGTCGTTTCGATGTGCGCATAGAAGGTCGACATCTTCTGCTGCCCATGGTGGCAGCGCTCATGAACCGCCGCTCGCGCCTCACGGGCATCGCCACCGGTGACCAGGCCTTGTTCATGCGTCGTCGCGTGTTCGAGGCGGTGGGCGGGTTTGCTGCGTTACCGCTGATGGAGGACATCGAACTGTGCCGCCGTTTGAAGGCGCTGTCGGCACCCGCCTGTCTGGCGCCACGGGTGACCACGTCGGGTCGGCGCTGGGATGAACAGGGGCTGTGGCGCACCGTGTGGCTCATGTGGCGCTTGCGTGCCGCCTGGCTCGGCGGCGCGGACCCCTATGTGCTGGCGCAGCGCTACGGTTACGCACCGCGCGAGCCCGCGGCAGTGGCTGTCATGGCCAAGGCGCCTGTGCCCGGCCTGGCCAAGACCCGGTTGATGCCCTTGCTGGGCGCTGTGGGCGCTGCAAGAGCGCACCGCGAACTGACCTTGCGCACCCTTGCCTCGGTGCGTGGCGCCAGCACCGGCCCGATCACCTTGTGGTGCGCCCCCGACGTGGAGCACCACTTTTTCGCGGTCTTGCGACAACGCCATGGGGTGGTGTGTGCCTCGCAGCCAGCCGGAGATCTGGGGCAGCGCCTGTGCGTGGCGATGAACCATCACTTTGCCTCGACGCCCAAAACACCGTGGCTGGTGGTGGGGACCGACTGCCCGGTCCTCACCGCCAGCCACCTGCAGCAGGCCGCTGATGCATTGCGGCGGTATGACGCCGTGCTGATCCCGGCACAAGACGGTGGCTATGTGTTGTTGGGACTGCGTCGGCCGATGCCCGGGGTGTTTGAAAGCGTGGACTGGAGCACGCCGAAGGTGTTGGCGCAGACACGCGATCGGCTGCGGGCCGCGGGAGCCACCTGGTTGGAGCTGCCCGCGCTGTGGGACGTGGACGAGCCCTCGGACTGGTTGCTTTGGCGCAGCCAGGCGCTGAGTGCGGAAGAAGCGTTGATCCACCCGGGTGCCAGATAATCGGGCGATGCCTGGTCTTTCCCGATTGCTTCGTTGGCTGCCTTTTGGGGTGCTGGCGGCCCTGGTCGCCTACGTGGTGATCGCCGAGCCCTTTGACTGGCAGGAGGTGTACGCCCGCGTCAGCGGTCTTTCTGCCGTGCTCTGGCTGCAGCTGTTGCTGGTGTTTCTGTGTTCGTACGGCGCTCGCATCTGGCGCTGGGCGCTGTTCACGCGGGTTCTGGGGGTGAGCGTTCCGCTGTTGCGCAACGCGGTGATCTACATGGCCGGCTTCGGCATGGGGCTGGTGTTCCTCAAGGCGGGTGAAGCCATGCGCGTGCTTTACCTGCGTCCTTACGGCATGAGCTACCCCAACGGCCTGGGCGCGTTCCTCGCCGACCGTTTGCTGGACGTTCTCGTGGCCGGTCTGTTGGCCTGTGCGGGCATTGCCTTTCTGACCGGACATTCAGACTGGGCGTTGCTGGCCACCGGTGTCTGCCTGGCGGCGCTGTGGACCCTGCGCTCGGCACTGGCGCGTGAGTGGGTGCGCCGTCTGCCCCTGGGGCGACTGTCGGTCTATGCGCAGGAGGGTATGCACGCCATGACACTGTTGTTGTCGGGAAAGACGCTCTGGCGCGCATCCTTGCTCAGTGTCGCTGTGTGGTGCGTGCAAGGCTCAGCCCTGTATTTTTCGTTGTCTGCCTTGGGCGCGCCGGTGGCCTGGCATCTGGCTGTCGCCGTCTACGCCATTGGTCTGTTTGCGGGCGCGGCAGCGATTTTGCCCGGCGGGCTGGGCGCCGCCGAGGCGGCCATCACCCTGCTGTTGATTGCCCAAGGCGTGGACAAGGAGACGGCGGTGGCCGCCGCCATCATCAGCCGTGCGGTGCCTCAATGGACCGGCATGGCCGTGGGCCTGCTGAGTCTGTTGCTGCTGGGATCGGCGTCCGATGAAGCGCTGGCGGCGGACCCCAGGCGCGCCAGCCAGAGCTGACGGACCAGGGCGGACTGGCCAGGGTCAGCGCAGCCGCTGCCAGCCCCAGGTGATGCGCAGTGCCGTGGTCAACAGGCACATCGCTGCGAACACAACGGCGATCTGGGGAAACCACTGAGGCCACAGGCACATCGCAGCAAACGCGAGCAAGGTTTCGGTGGCTTCGGTCAATCCACCAAGAAAGTAAAAGCTTTTGCCTGGCAGCGCGGTGTCGCTCAGACCTTGTTTTTCGGCCAGCGCCGCGAAAGCGAGAAAGCTGCTGCCGGTGCCGATGAAGCTGGCCAGCAGAACGGCGGCGGGCAATGCGTTGCGGGCGGGGTCTGCGAACCCGAAGGCGAGCACGATGGCGGCGTAGAAAAGAAAGTCCAGCGTGATGTCGAGAAAGCCCCCTCGATCGGTGGGCACGGTGGCCCGAGCGACCGCGCCATCCAGCCCGTCACACACACGCGACAGCAGCAGCAAGGCTAGGCCGGACCAGTAATGCTGCATACCAATGGCCAGGGCAGCGCCCATGCCCAGCACAAACCCGGACAGGGTGACCGTATCGGCGTTCAGGCCAGCGCGCACCAACAGGCCTGCCACCCGATCCAGCACCGGGCGCAACGCCTTTTGCATGGCCTTATCCAGCATGGCTGAGCGCCACGACACGTGCCGGGTCGGCGATGTCGGCAGCATCGTGGGTCACGAGAATGGAGGGGATGCGACGGGCGCGGATCTGGTCAAACACCCATGAGCGGAATTGCTCCCGCAGCGCGGCGTCCAGGCGCGAAAAAGGCTCGTCCAGCAGCAGTGCCTTGGGTTGGGCCAGCAGCGCCCTCATCAGCGCGACGCGGGCGCGTTGCCCGCCCGACAGCGTGGCGGGGTCGCAGCCGCCATAGCTTGCCAGTCCAGCCGTTTTCAGCGCCTGCGTGGCCTGTTCATGCCGTTGCCAGGCAGGACCGGGAGGCACGGCGAACAACAGGTTTTCCTGCACGTTCATGTGAGCAAACAAGAGTGCGTCTTGAAACAGCAGCCCGATGCCCCGCTGTGCGGTGGGTCGTCGGCTCAGGTCTTCGCCGTTGAGTCGCACCGTGCCTTCGAACTGCAAGGCCGCAGCGCCTTCGGCGACGTCGCCCAGTGTGCCGGCAATGGCGGCCAGGAGTGAACTCTTTCCGCAACCGCTGGGGCCCATGATCGTAAGGATTTCGCCCTCTGCCACATCGACCTGAAGCTGGGACAACAAGGTGCGCGTGGCAGAGCCCAGGCGTTGCAGATCGATGGAGAGGGTCATGGCGTCCCGACTGTAAATCGTCGCGGACGACCCACCCAGGCCGCCAGTGCAAAAGCCAGTACCGGCAACAGGAACTGCAAAGCGGCATAGGCGCTGGTCAACGAGCGCTGGGCGCCAGAAGCCAGCGTGACAGCTTCGGTCGTCACCGTCGAAAAACGCCCCGCCCCCACGTACAGGGTGGGCAGGTACTGCGCCACACTGACGGCAAAGCCCACCGCGGCACTGGCCGCCAGGGACCGTCTGAGCAGCGGCCATTTGATGCGCCAGAGAAAAGCTAAGGGACCGTGCCCGAGGCTGGCACTCACGCTGGCCAGCCGCGGATCAACGCCCAGGTAGGCAGGAGACAGCGTGAGCAGCACGTAGGGCAATGCCATGGCCGTGTGGCTGGCGAGCATGCCGGTCCACTGACCCTCGACCTCGGCCCACAACGCCACCCTGTACAGACCCACGACCCACAAGATGCCTGGCAACACCAACGAGAGATACAGCCACGGTCTCAGCGCGCGGTCCCAGTGGGGCGGTGACCACTCCAGCCAGGCCACCGACCACGCCAAGGCCAGCAAGGCGCTGACCGTCGCAAGCATGAGGGTGATGCCAACGGTGTGGCGGCTGGCCCAGACGCTGCCCCAGGCCTGAAAACTCAAAACGTCCGGCCAGAGCAATGGGAACGGCCACAGCCCCGATACGCTGCCCACCGCCAACGCGGCCAGTACCCCCAGATACAGCGACGCGATCAACCACAGCCCCCATTCGGCGCGAATGCCAGTGGTGGAGCGTTCAGGCCGGTACGTTCCCCGCTGGCCGTCGGTGCGTGCCTTGCCGCTGGACAGGAATCCCCAGCCCCACAGCGCCACGACCGCGAGCAGCAACACGCCCGCCAGCAAACCGCCTGCGGCCGCGCCGCGGGCGTTGACGGAGAGATCGGCATCCTGTAGCCACTGCCACGCCAGCACCGCCAGCGTGGGCGGGGACGCAGGGCCGATCACCAGCGCCATGTCGACCACGGTGAGCCCGTAGGCCAGGACCGCCAGCAGCGGCCATCGCAGTCGCGGCGCCAACTGCGGCCAGATCACCCGCCACCAGGCCCGCTGGGGCGCATAGCCCAGGGTCTGTGCCAGCGCGAGTTCGCCACGCCAGCGCTGGCGCAGGTCATCGCGCTGCAGTTGCGTGGCGGCGGCCCACAGCAGAAACGGCACTTCCTTGGCCACCAGCGCAAGGATCAGGCCCAGGCCCCAAGGGTCCTGCGTCGTGGTCCAAGGCGGCGGAAAATCAAAGCCGGTCAGCCACGGCGACATCGCCCGCAACACCCAGCCACTGGGGGACAGCAAAAAGACAAGGCCAATGGCAAAGGCCGCATGGGGGGTTGCAAGCATCCACGGCAGGCACCGCAACAGCCTCTGCATGGAGCGTTGAACGAAGGCTGTGGCCAGCAGCCGTGCCGCGCCCCACCAGGCCAGCAGCGTGGAAACCAGGCCGGTCCACAGCGATAGCGCCAGAGCACCCGGCAACGCAGGCTCTTGCCACAGCGCCACCCAGGCCGCTCCATCCAGCAGCGTCGCCAGGGCCAGCAATGCCACAGCAAGCGTTGGCCCACCCGCCAGCAGCAGCAGGGCTGCCGCAGAGGACTTGCGCAGCGCGGTCACAGGTACCGTCGAGCCCATTCCTTTTCGACCGGGTCCACCCAGGCGGCGTGCGGCTCGGGCAGCGTGGGCGCACCATTGGCCACCTGGCCTGCCATCGGTTGGGCAGGGAACAACGCGCGCTCGGCCGCCGGCAGTTTGGCAAGATCGAGCACGGTGGGATCACCCCACTGCGAGATATCGGCCTTGCGGGCCTGCGCGCTGGCCGACAGCAGAAAATTGGCCACCACTTGCGCCCCAGCGGGCGCTTTGGCGTTGTAGGGGATGGCGACAAAGTGTGTGTTGCCAATGGTCCCCTTGGCGAACTGCCATGACACCACACTGGGCGGGAGGCGCTTGGCTGCAATCTCGTTGGCAGGCTCGTTGGGATTGAAAGTCAGCGCCAGCAGCAGCTCGCCGTCGCTCATCATCTGGCGCACTGCGGCCGGGTTTTGCGGGAACTGCTTGCCGCCGCGCCACAGGTGGGGGTGCAGGGCGTCCAAAAACTGCCACAGCGGCGCGGTGACCTTGGCAAAGTCGGCCTCGACGGGCGGTTTGCCCAGCACCGACCCATCGGCCACGTGTTCGATCAGCGCCTGCTTCACAAAGGTGGTCCCGGTGAAATCGGGCAAGCGTGGGTAGCTGATGCGCCCCGGTTGTTGCCGGGCCAGCGCCAGCAGCTCAGCCATGCTCTGTGGCAAGCGCGCCAAGCGTTTGCTGTCAGCGAAGAGCGTGAACTGGGCCATGCCCCAGGGCGACTCCTGTCCATCGGTGGGCACCGAAAAATCGTTGCGTGTGGTGGGCTTGCCCACCGTGTCAACGAACTTGAAGTTGGGCAATGCCTCGGCCCACGGGGCCAGCAACAAGCTTTCGCGTTTCATGGCGGCGAAGTTCTCGCCGTTGATCCAGATCAGGTCGACCGTGCCTTCGCCCGGCTTTCGACCGGCCGATTTCTCGGCCCGAACACGCTTGACCACGTCGGCGGTGTCAGTGATCTTCACATGTTCCAGCTTCACGCCGAACGCCCTTTGCACTTCTGCCGCGACCCACTGCAGGTAGGCGTTGATTTGCTCGCTGCCGGCCCAGGCATTGAAGAAAACGGTTTGACCGCGCGCGCTTTTTTCAATGTCGCTCCAAGCGGCCGGCGTCGATTGTGCCCATGACGGTGTTGCAGCGACGCTGGTGGCAGAGCCCGCGGCCATCATCATGAGATGGCGTCGGGACAAGCGAAAAGTCTTCAAGATGAGATCTCCAAAAAAACAATACTCAAGGGGTGGCTGCCGGAGTCTACTGGCGCGACAGCCGTGGCTTGATCAGGGCGCATCCACCGACCACTTGCCCACGCCATAGATGGCCAGCGCCGCCAGCAGAACGCCCCAGGTGATCTGCTGTTGCAACGATACCGGCGAGGCCTCGTTGCCACCGCTCGTAAGCCGCTCGCAGCCAGGTGACGGATGTCTTCATGGCGTTCATGGGCTTTCCTCTGCTGTGGATGGGGGGGAAGGCGGAAGCAGGCTGTGTACCCCAATCACGAGTGCATCGGTCACGGCGGCGCTCAGCCAGACGGAAAAGTCAAAAGCGTCTTGGTCAGAAGAAGCTGTGCCAGCAGCGTCCAGGGCCCGGGGCAGATCGGCCCCGGCCAGCAGCGCTTGCACCAAGGCCGATGCGGCTGGGCTGATCTGCTGAAGGCGCGGGCGCAGCCCCTGGCGCCAGATCAGTGCGTGCTCGCCTTGCCCGTCGCGCAGTCGCTGAGCGGCTTGGCTGAGGTCCGGAGTGTCTGTCTGGTGTGCCTCGATCAGACTGGCCACCGGGTATCGGCTCTCGATGACGGCGGTGCCGGGCGCCAGCGTGAGAGACAAACCTTCGGGCGCTTCTTGCATCAGTCGGGCAAAGCTGCCCGGGTCGGGCACGGTGTCGCTGGCGCCAGCAGCGCGAAACAGTGCCCATTCGGCGCGCGCCACATCGCTCAGGTAGGGCACATCGGCCAGTTGGGTGTTGCGTTGCAAGAAGTCGTGCAGGGCGTCGCCCCATTGGGCCAGATCCCCTCGCAGAGGCGGGCTCTGGTGCCACAGGTCGCGCGCGAGCAGGGCAAAGCTGTCGCTGCCAATCAACTGGGCCACCACAGGGTAGGCCGCCAGCAACGAACGCTCGGCCATGGCGTGTCCGTTGGCCTGGTAGGCGGCAAGACCGCGGGCCGTCTGCTGATGGCGCGTGTCCAGGAACCCTGCCAGGCGTTCCTGGGCCTCGCCGGCCGCCGCGCTGCCGGGTTGGGCCAGCAAGGACTGCAACAGGACCTGCTGTTGCGAAGCCAGCGACTGCGATGCGGGAGGGTTCATGCAGCCAGGGCCGTCAAGTCAGCGCCTTGTTGAATGGCCCGGTGGGAGGCCAGTCGCGCGTGCTCGGCTTCGTCCAGCAGCACCTGCAGGTCGGGCAGGTCGGTGTCCCACTCGATCAATGTGGGGATGGCGCCAAAACGCCCATTGGCGTGGTCGAAGAGCGACCAGACCGCATCGCGCACACGACTGCCGTGGTCGTCGATCACGATGTCGCCACAGTGCACATGCCCGGCCAGGTGCATTTCGGCCACATGTTGCGGTTGAATCGAATCAATCCAGCGCTGGCAGTCGCCCATCGGGTCTTCAGTTTCCCCGCGCAACTCGGCGTTGAGCGCGTTCACCCAGATGTTGTTCACGTCCACCAGCAGCTGGCAGCCGGTGCGCTGCGCCAGCGCATTCAGAAAATCGGGCTCGTCCATGTCGGCGACTCGCCATGACACATAGGCGGATAGGTTCTCTACCGCGATGGTGCGCTGCAACCGGTCTTGAACCACGCTCACATTGGCGCACATGGCGTCCAGCGCCGCATGGCTCATGGGCACTGGCAGCAGGTCGGCGGCGTGGTGGCTGGCGCCGCGCGCGAAGCTGGCGTGGTCGCTCACGCGCACGGGCTCTATGTCATTGACCAATCGCGCCAGCTGGTCCAGGTGCCAGGGGTCGATGCCAACGGCCGAGCCCAGCGACAGGCCCACGCCGTGCAGGCTGACCGGGTATAGCCCACGGCCTTCGCGCAGGACAGCCAGCGCGGCACCGCCAGGGGCGAAGTAGTTTTCGGAGTGGACTTCGATGAAACCCAGGGCAGGCTGCTGTTCCAGCAGCGACGCGTAATGGGGGTGCCGCCAGCCAATGCCCACGCTAGGCGCTGCGGCTGGGTGCCGATGAGCGGGTGCGGTCATCGTTGGCGGGCTTTTCTCAATGGTCGAAGGGGTCGGGTCAGGACTTCATGCCTTTTTTGGCTTCTTCGGCCGACATGCCCTTCATGTCTTTGCAGGTGCCGGCGGCGACGTACTTCCACTCGCCTTTGTCGTTGTCGACCTTGGACTGACCTGCGCAGGAGTGCGTGCCTGCCAGGTTGGCGCAGTCGTTTTGACCAGCCTTGGCAATGCCATAGCACTTTTCTTTGGCAGCGGTCTGGGCCAGGGCGGGCGATGACAGCAGGGCCAGCGACATCAGCGAGGCGGCAGCGGAGGTGATCAGGGTACGTTGGTTCATTTCAGAATCTCCTTGGGAAGTGGGATGAATAGACAACAACGGGGAGTGACAGCACGTGTTGGCTGAAAGTGAGTCTGCGTAGGCGCGCTGTTCCTTACAAGAGGCCATCAAAAAACCTGTGAGAGCTCAGATCAGGTCTGCGATGCGGTCCCAGGCCTCTGGAGGAACCCGCCCCCTGTATTGCTCGACCAAGGCACCGTTCTTGTCGATCAGGCAGGCGCTGGGCAGCTGAGTGGGGCGGCCCATGGTGTCGCGATAGTCGGTTCCGTCGGCCCACACCGAGGCAAACCGCTGGGCCGCTGGTATGGACTGGGCCACCAGGCGTTCGTAGTCCAGCCAGTCCTGTCGGCGCTTGTCCATGTTCACCCCGAAAAGTGTGAACGGTTGGCTTTTCCAGCCCACCAGATTCGCGCGCAGCTCGCGCATTTTGTCCATGCACACTGAACAGCCGGTGGACCAATAGAACACCAGCACGACCCGGCCTTTGAGCATTGCCAATTGCTGACGCTGGCCGCCGGCGGTCGTTCCTTCCAGCTCCGGCGATGACAAGGCGGGTGGGGTGGCGGCCATCAGCGAACCCTGCGCGCTGGCGCCCAACAGCGTCAGTAGCACGAAATGCCGACGGTCAAGCGAGAGGGAGGGCAAGGGCGGATGGGACATGGCGTTCTCCGTGAGTGGACTTTTGTCGAAGGCTTGTTTCATTCCTTACACTTGCGGTCATTCTGCACCGCGACATGCAACCCCACATCTCCACCGACTTCGAATTAGAGCTGGTGTCACTGCGCAGCTACCTCATGCGTTTTGCGCGCTTGCAACTGCGCAACGACGCCTGGGCCGAAGACGCGGTCTCCGAGACCATCCTGGCCGCACTGGCCAAGCCGCTGGCTTTTGAAGCGCGCTCGCAGCTCAAGACCTGGCTGGTCGGCATCCTCAAGCACAAGATCATTGATCTGTTGCGTCTGCGGCAGCGGGAGGTTGCCCTGGACAGCGGTTCTGACGAAGACAACGTCGACTGGCTGGAGCACCTGGCGTTCAAGAAAGACGGTCATTTTGTCGAGAGACCGGCCGATTGGGGCAACCCGGAGCAGGACCTCAATAGCCGCCAGTTCATGGCTGTGATGGACGCCTGTACCCAGAAGCTGCCACCGGTGCAGGGTCGCCTGTTTCTCATGCGCGAGTGGTTGGAGATGTCGAGCGAAGAGATCTGTAAGGAACTGGCGTTGACGCCGACCAATCTTTACGTCCAGTTGCACCGAGCGCGTTTGCGTCTTCGCGAGTGCCTGGAACTCAACTGGTTTGCCCATCGATGAATGCTCTGCTCCGAAAAATGCCCCTGATGCGCAACTGCAAGGAAGTTGCCGCCCTGGTCATCGCCCGCGAGGACCGCGAACTGCCGGCAATCGAGCGAGCCGCCTTGCGGGTACACATGGTCATGTGCAAGGCGTGTCCGGCCTTTGAGGGCCAGATACTGACCATGCGCAATGCCATGAAGCAGTGGCGAAACTACGCGGCGGACGACGAAACCTCTCGGTGACGGCGGTTCGCAGCAATCATGAAAGCTCCTATGTCTGATCTCTCCACACGCCCACTGGCGTACTTTTTCTTGGTGTTGTTGGCTGGATGGTCGGTGTCGCCGCTGGCGCAGGCCCAGTCCTCCAAAGCCACCGCCATCTTTGCGGGAGGCTGCTTCTGGTGTGTCGAGAAAGACTTTGAAAAACTGCCAGGTGTGATCGAAGTGGAGTCGGGTTACACCGCTGGCAAAACCGCCCAACCCACCTATGAACAGATCGGCACTGGCACCACAGGGCACACCGAAGCCGTGCGCGTGATCTACGATCCCAGCAAGGTGACCTATCCGCAGCTGGTGGCCTATTTCTGGCGCCACATTGATCCGACGGTGAAAGACCGACAGTTCTGTGATGTGGGTAGCCAGTACCGCAGCGGCATTTACTGGCAGAACGACGCGGAGAAAAAAGTGGCGGAGGACAGTCGGGACGCTTTGTTGAAAAGTGGCCGTTTCCCGGTCATTCACACTGAACTGAAACCAGCCACCACTTTCTGGCTGGCCGAGGAATACCACCAGGACTACTACAAGAAGAACCCGGTTCGCTATAACTACTACCGGACCGGCTGTGGCCGCGACCTG
>JBIIQD010000155.1:0-6084 GCA_044342265.1 Hydrogenophaga sp.
TCAAACCCGCCCAGGGTTTCCCCGGCCTGCACTTCGGTCACCGCCACATGTTCCACCCGCGCGCCCATCGGCCCGCGCTGTGCCCATTCGATCAGCGCGTGCACCGCTGCGGCAGGGCCGGTGGCCAAGGCTTCCACGCTGCCGTCGCGCCGGTTGCGCACCCAGCCACTCACGCCCAGCGCCCGGGCCTGCTGCGCCATGCTCCAGCGGTAGCCCACGCCTTGCACGCGGCCGGTGATGCGCAGGTGGCGGGTGAGGGTGGCCGGGGTGTTCATGCGCTCTTCGCCCGGTCACCCGCCCAGCCGCTGCAGCATCGGGTTGGCCGCGCTCGCCATTGCTTCATCGCTTCCGGCCTCGGCCCAGCCGCAGGCCCCCAGCACGTCGCGGCAGGCCTGTTCAGCAGCCGCCTCGCTGGCCGCGTGCACCATGGCCACCGGCTGACCGGCCTGCACCCGTGTGTGAAGCGGCAGCACGTCGCTCAGGCCCACGCGCGGGTCCACCGCGTCGCCGGGGTGGCGGCGGCCGCCGCCGAGTTGCACCACGCACTGGCCGAGCGCGCGCACGTTCAGGCGGCTGAGCACACCGTCGCGCGGCGCGGGCACGGGCCGCTGCACTGGCGCGGTGGGCAGCTGCGCATCACGCAGCACATCGCGCGGGCCACCGAGCGCGGCGACCATGCGTGCGAAGCGTTCGGCGGCGGCGCCTGCGTCCAGCGCGCGCTGCGCCTGCTGCCGGCCCTGCGCGGGCGTGGGCGCGAGGCCACCCATGTGCAGCAGCTCGGCGGCCAGGTCGAGGGTGAGTGAGAGCAGGCGCGGCTCCTGCTTGTGGCCGGTGAGGAAGTCCAGCGCTTCCTGCACCTCCAGCGCATTGCCGGCGGTGGTGCCCAGCACCTGGTTCATGTCGGTGATGAGAGCGCGCGTGGGCAGCCCTGCGCCGTTGGCCACGTCGACCAGGCTTTGCGCCAGCGTCTGCGCCTCGGGCAAGCTGGCCATGAATGCGCCGCTGCCGACCTTCACGTCCAGCACCAAGCCCTGCAGGCCGGCCGCGAGTTTCTTGCTCAGGATGCTGGCGGTGATGAGGGGCACGCTCTCGACAGTGGCGGTCACATCGCGAATCGCATAGAGGCGACGGTCCGCCGGGGCCACCTGGGCGCTCGCGCCGACGATGGCGCAGCCCGCGTTGTGCAGCGCGGCCAGCAGCGTGGCGTGGTCGACGTTGCAGCGGTAGCCGGAAAGGGCTTCGAGCTTGTCGAGCGTTCCTCCCGTGTGGCCCAGGCCGCGCCCGCTGATCATGGGCACGACGCCGCCGCACGCGGCGACGATGGGCGCGAGCATGAGGCTGACCTTGTCGCCCACGCCGCCGGTGGAGTGTTTGTCGAGCACCGGGCCGTTCAGCCCCGCGTCACCCCAGTGCAGCACCTCGCCCGAATGCGTCATGGCTGACGTGAGCGCCACGGTTTCCTGGGTGTTCATGCCACGCAGCACGATGGCCATGGCCAGCGCTGCGACCTGGCTGTCGGCCCAGCTGCCGTCGACCAGCCCCTGCACAAAGTGCTGCACCTGCGCGGCAGACAGCGCCGCGCCGTCGCGCTTGGCGGCGATGACGCTGGCGGCGCTGATGTCCATGGGTGGATGTCTCAGTCGACCCAGGTGATGCGCGGCACCGGATCGGGACCAGGGCTGCTTTTCAGGTGCGCGATCAGTGCGTCGATGTCAAGTTCGCCGCCCAGCCGGTTGCGGCCTTCGCGCAGCATCACGAAGCCGTCGCCGCCGTCGGCGAGAAAGCTGTTGACGGTGAAGCGGACCTCGGCGGTCGGTTCAATGGGCGCGCCTGCCAGCCGCAGGTCTTGCACGCGCTGGCCGTGTTCGGCCTTGGCCACCCAGCGGTAGGTGAGGGAGGACGAAGGAATCAGCAGCACCGGCGCAGGGCGGCCGGGGCGCTGCTGGTCTTCGAGCATCTGCCGGAGCTGGGCGCCGGTGAGCGTCATCACCACCAGGCTGTTGCCGAAGGGCTGCATGGCGAACACCTCGCCAAAGGTGACGGCGCAGGGCGGCGCGGCGTTTTGGGCGCAGCGCAGGTCGGTGCGCACGCCGCCGGGGTTCATGAGCGCAAATTGCGCGCCGCCCACGGTGGGGGCGCGGGTGGCGCGCCATTGCGCGTCGGCCACCAGCCGCCCAGCGCTGGCGTCGCTCTTGGCCGCGCGTTCAAACGCGCCGCCAATGAGGCCCACCGGGCGTGCGGCTCGTGGCGCGGCGACCTGCGCGTAAGCGGCCACGCGTTCGGCCACGGCGGCGTCGGGCTGGGCGGCGCGCAGCGCGCTGGCGAGGGGCTCGGGTTCGGCGGCGGTGATGGCAGCACGCAACGGTGCGTCGCTGCGTTCATTGAACACCGGCAGGTTGCGGTGGGTGGTGCGGGCGCGGTCCACGTCGCCGGTGCGCGGGTCGATCACCAGGTCGGCCACGCTGACGCCGCGGCCGAGCGCGGTGGCCTGCATGATGGGGCGGCCGTCTACCACGCAGCGGTAGCCCTGGTGGGTGTGGGCGGAGAAGATCACGTCGATGCCGGGCGAGAGGCGTTTAGCGATGTTGAAGATGGGGCCGCGCGGGTTGGGGCAGGCGGCGTCGTTCCATTCCAGCGGCAGGCCGGGCGTGCCGGTGTCACCGCCTTCGTGGATGACGGCCACCAGCGCCTGAACGCCCTGCGCCTGCAGGCGCGCGGCCTCGGCGTTGATGGCGTCGGCCTCGTCGGTGAACGTCAGGCCCGCCACGCCGGAGGGCACCACGATGCTGGGCGTGACCCGGGTGACCGCGCCAATGAAACCGACGCGCACGCCCGCCACGGTCTTGACCACCGAAGGCGGGAACAGGGTCTTGCCATCCGCTTGGACCACGTTGGCCACAAAGTGCGGAAAGCGGGCGCCTGGGTGCCGGGCATCGCCCGACCCGCCCAGCGGGCACGACAGCGTCAGCGCGTCGGGCTGGTTGGGACGGCAGCCGCCGCCCATCACTCGCAGCAGCTCGTCCTTGCCAGCGTCGAATTCGTGGTTGCCGGGAATCGCCAGGTCCACGCCGATGCGGTTCATCACGTCGACCGTGCTTTCGTGCAGGAACAGCGCGGAAATCAGCGGCGTGGCGCCGATGGCGTCGCCGCTGCTGATGACCAGGCTGTTCGGCGCACCGGCACGCAAGGCCTGGATGGTGCCCGACAGGTGGGCTGCGCCGCCAGCCGCCAGCCGGATCGCCTTGCCGGGCTGGGCCGGGTCGGGCCAGGGCAGCGTGAGTCCGGTGGATTCGAGGTTGCCGTGCAGGTCGTTGAAGGCGATCAGCCGCAGCAAGACCGGTTCGCCGCTGGGCGCGGATGGGCCTCCCGGCCCGGCGCAGGCGGCCAGCAGCGCGGCGGCGCCAGTCAGCATCAGGGCACGTTGCAGCAGACGGCTTGGTGTGCGCATGGCTGGAGTCCTTAGGTTGAGGGCATTTAGGGTTCAGTAGGCACTGCCGCCCGCCGGGCGCGGCGCGCCTGAGATCACGGCTTCGATGTCGTCGAGCAAGCCGCTGGCGCCGATGCGAAAGCGCGTGGGCGTTACAGCGTCGGGCCCCAGCAGATCAGCCATGAGCGCCAGGTAGACGGCCGCATCGGCCACGGTGCGGATGCCCCCGGCCGGCTTGAAACCTACGCGGGTGCGCTGCGCCGGGCTGGCGCCGGCAATTGCCTGCAGCAGCAGCCGGGCCGACGCTGGCGTGGCGCTGACCGGGCGCTTGCCGGTGCTGGTCTTGAGGAAGTCGGCGCCGGCGTCCAGCGCGATCTGTGCCGCCCGGTTGATGAGCACGTCGTCGGCCAGCTCGCCGGTTTCCAGGATCACCTTCAGCGTGAAGCCCTCGCACTCGCGCCGCACCGCCGCCAGCAGCGCGGGGGCGGCGGCGAGGTCACGGTACGGGATGACCACATCCACCTCCTGCGCCCCGGCGCTGGCGATGGCAGCGGTGTCGCGCACGGCGCGGGCGATGTCGCTGCTGCCGTCGGGGAAATTGGCCACGGCGGCCACGCGGATCTCTGGCGGCAACAGGGAGCGCGCCAGGCCCGCCAGGCGCGGCCAGACGCAGACGGCGGCGGTGTGGCCCTGGCGCCAGGACGGCCCGTTGGCGCGGACGCAGAGCTGTTCGATGTCGCGCTCGCCGCCCGATTGATCGTGTCCGTCGGCCAGGCTGGTGAGGTCCAGGCAGGCCAGGGCCTGGCGCGCCGTGTTCAAGGGGTCATGCGTGTGCGTGGTCGGGTTCATGGATCAGATCTCCAGCGCCTGCAGCACATCGGCCAGGGTGCGGACCGCGCGTTCGCTGGCCGCATGGGCGGTGGCCAGGGTGTGCGCATGGCTGAGGGTTTCGGCCGACATGCCGGCGGCCATGTTGGTGATGAGGCTGAGCGCCAGCACGCGCAGACCGGCGTGGCGCGCCACGATGGTTTCGGGTACGGTGCTCATGCCCACGGCCTGCGCGCCCAGGGTGCGCAGCATGCGGATCTCGGCCGGGGTCTCAAACTGCGGGCCGAGCACCCAGGCGTACACACCTTCGCGCAGCGGTGTGCCCGCAGCCTGTGCGGCGGCCTGCGCCTGTGCGCGCAGGCGCGGGCAGTAGGCGTTGGACATGTCGACGAATCGGTGATCGCCGGTTTCACCCACCAGCGGCGAACGCTGCACCACGTTGAGGTGGTCGCTCATCAGCATCAGCTCGCCCGGTGGCAGATCGGGCTCCAGGCTGCCAGCGGCGTTGGTCTGCACCAGCACCCGCACGCCAATGGCCGCTAGCGTGCGGATGGCGCCTTTCATGCCGTCGGGCTGGCCGGTTTCGTAGGCGTGCTGGCGCCCGGCGAGCACCACCACCTCCATGCCGCCGATGCGGCCGGCCCTGAGCAGACCCAGGTGGCCGCTCACCGGGCCACCCACGCCCTGGCCCAGGCACGGGAAGGCGGGCAGATCGGCGTAGGGCACATCCACCGCGCCCTGCACCTGCTGCGCCAGCGGCCCCCAGCCTGAGCCCAGCAGCACCGCCACTTTGGGCGCGCGCGTTCCCAGGCGCTGGCGCAGCGTGTTGGCGCTGGCGGTGACGGCGTCGTGCATGGGTTCTGAGGCTGAGCGCAAGCCGCTCAGCCTTTCAAGTGTTCAGGGCCGAAGCTGCACGGCAACAGTTCGTCCAGGGTGAAAGTGGCGCGCAGGGTGGACAGGTCGGCCACCCAGATCGGGCAGTCGCCGGCCGCAAACTCGCGCAGCTTCTGCCGGCAGCCGCCGCAGGGTGTGACCGGCTGCTCGGCCACGCCGACCACGGCCACCGCCAGCACGCGCCGGCCACCCGCCGACACCATGACGGCCAGGGCCGAGGCCTCGGCGCACCAGCCCTGCGGGTAGGCCGCGTTCTCGACGTTGCAGCCCGCGTGGATGCGGCCCTGCTCGTCCAGCACCGCCGCGCCCACGGCGAATCGCGAGTACGGCGCGTGGGCTCGCTCCCGCACCGCGCGCGCGGCGGCAACGAGCTGCACACGATAGGCTTCCACACCTTCCAGCGGCCGCCGCGGAACCGGCTTTGCCGGGCCGCCAGCGGCGCCCCCTTGAGGGGGAAGCGCCGCAGGCGCTGCGGGGGTGGGCCAACTATCTTTCCTTGACATAGGGTCTCCCCAAAGCCTGCGGCGCCACCGCCTTGCCGATGAAGCCCGCCAGCAGCACCACGGTCAGCACGTAGGGCAGCGCCTGGATGGCCTGCACCGGCACCGCGCCGCCACCCAGCGCATCGGGCAGCGCCACACCCTGCAGCCGTATGCCCACCGCATCGAGAAAGCCGAACAGCAGACAGGCCCACAGCGCGCCCACCGGGTGCCACTTGCCGAAGATCATCGCGGCCAGCGCCATGTAGCCGCGCCCGGCGGTCATGTGGGGAATGAAGCTCGGGTTCATCGCCAGCACCAGGTAGGCACCGGCCAGCGACGCCAGCACGCCGTTGAGCGCCAGCGCCTGGTAGCGCAATCGCTTCACCGACACACCGGCCGCGTCCACCATGGCCGGGTTCTCGCCGGTGGCGCGCAGGCGCAGGCCGAAGCGGG
>JBIIQD010000156.1:0-6071 GCA_044342265.1 Hydrogenophaga sp.
GGCGCAACGCGCATGGTGGTGCTGCTGGCCGACGCGCCGCCGCAGATCGGCCCCGACCGGCCGCGCTACGACGCGGCGATGCAGGCGGCGCTGGGCAAGGGCATCAAGGTCTTCAGCGTCGGCGCCAGCGGGCTGGACCCGCAGGGCGAGTTCATCCAGCGCCAGATCGCCCAGTACACCGGCGGGCGCTTCGTGTTCCTGACCTACGACCGCGCCGGCGACCCGGCCAGCGGCCCGGGCCGCGAAACGGTGCACGACGTGAAGAACTATTCGGTCGCGACCCTGGACCGGCTGATTGGCCGCCTGATCCGCGAGGAACTGGCGCCGCTGTCGCCGTCCGGGTCTTGAGTGGATCGGGAAATGGCCTATAATTTTGGGCTTCGGCGATATAGCTCAGTTGGTTAGAGCGCAGCATTCATAATGCTGATGTCGGTGGTTCAAGTCCACCTATCGCCACCATATTCCTACAAGCGTCGATCAAGCGGACCCGGCAACGGCGTCCGCTTTTTTCTTGTCTGCCCATCCCCAGTCGAGCGCCATGGCCATCAAGTCCACCATCTTCAAGGCGAACCTGCAGATCGCCGACATCGATCACAACTACTACGCCGACCACGCGCTCACGCTGGCGCGCCACCCGAGCGAGACCGACGAACGCATGATGGTGCGGCTGGTGGCGATGGCGTTGCAGGCGCACGAGCTGCACGACACCTGTGGCGGCGATGGCACGCTGGCGTTCGGCGCCGGCCTGTCCGATCCGGACGACCCGGACGCGTCTCTCACCGACTTCACCGGTCGCAAGCGGGTCTGGATTGAAGTGGGGCAGCCCGAAGACAAACCGCTGTCCAAGGCCTGCAGCCAAGCCGACGCGGTCTTCGTCTATGCCTTCAGCTCGGCCGCAGACGTGTGGTGGCGGGGGATCGAAAACAAGCTGACCCGCATGGACAGACTCCAGGTCTGGCGCTTGCCGACGGAGGTCGCTCCAGCGCTGGCCGCCCTGGCCGAACGCAGCATGCAACTGCAAGCCACAGTGCAGGACGGCGCGCTCACGCTCTCAAGCACCCAGGGCAGCGTGCACATCGAGCCTGTTCGCTGGAAGTAAGCCGCGCGCAGCGCTCAAGCGCCGTGTTTGCCCGCTGTCCAACCTTGTTCTCCCAGAGCCTGCGTGGCCACCTGCTGGGGCGTCGCTTCCAGTGGCGTGGCCATGGTGTCGTTCCAGCGGTTGAGGAACGCGAACATCGCCACCACCCCCAGAATTTCGACAATCTCACCGTCATTCCAGTGGCGCTGCAGTTGCGCGAACTGTCCATCGGTCACAGCGTTGGGCTGTGAGGCGGCTGCCAGCGCAAAATCCAGCGCCAGGCGTTCTCGTTCGCTGTAGTGCGGGCTGGCGGAATAGCCCCAGATGTCGGCCAGCTTGGCCTCGCTGATGCCAAAGTTCCTCGCCCCCAGCAGGGTGTGCGCCTGGCAATAGAGGCATCCGGACACCTTGCTGACCACGTGACCGATCAGTCGCCGAAAGCCCAGCTCCACTTCGCCTTCGGGGTCCATCACAGCGGCGTTTAACACAGCCAGTGCCTGGGCCAGTCTGGGTTTGCGCTGCATGGTCAACACACTGTTGGGCGTGAAACCCAGCGTGCCGAGGAAGAAGTCGAATTGCGGCTTGAGCGAAGGCGTGGTCTCGGGTGGTAGCGGCGCAAGGCGGACCATGGTGTCTCCTGAATCCAAAAGTCCACTGTAGGCGAAACAGTGGTTCCTGACCCCCTCATGAGACAATCAAATCCTCCCGCGCTCTGCGCACCCACAGCCTCTGGACATACACCATGAACCGCTGCATCTCCTTGCCTACTCGACGCACTTTGTTGGCCCTGACCGGTGTGGGCCTGTGCTCCCTGGCGCTCGCGCAGAACGCACCTCGCAATTTCCCCACCCAGGCGTTGCGCGGCAACCTGGTGGTGACCCAGCCACCGGTCATCACCGTCGATGGAAAGCCTGCTCAGCTGTCGCCGGGCGCCCGCATCAGGGACCCCAACAACATGTTGGTCTTGTCCGGCGCTCTGGTGGGCCAGGAAGTGGTGGTGAATTACACCGTCGAACCTCACGGCATGGTCCACGATGTCTGGATCCTGACGGAGGCCGAAGCGGCCGAGAAACGCAAGCGGGCGGGGCAATGACCATGGCACGAAAGGTCTTCATCAAAACCTTCGGTTGCCAGATGAACGAGTACGACTCGGACAAGATGGCCGACGTGCTCGGCGCTGCCGAAGGCTACGAAAAAACCCAGGACCCGGAAGAAGCGGACCTGATCCTGTTCAACACCTGTTCGGTGCGCGAGAAGGCCCAGGAAAAGGTGTTCTCCGACCTCGGGCGCGTCAAGCACCTCAAGAGAAAGGGCGTGCTGATCGGCGTCGGCGGCTGTGTGGCGAGCCAGGAAGGCGCCGACATCATCAAACGCGCACCGTTTGTAGACCTGGTGTTCGGCCCGCAGACGCTGCACCGTCTGCCCGAAATGCTCAAGGCACGCGACCGCCTGAACCAGCCTCAGGTGGACATCAGCTTTCCCGAGATCGAGAAATTTGACCACCTGCCACCCGCGCGCGTCGACGGCGCCACGGCCTTCGTGTCCATCATGGAAGGCTGCAGCAAATACTGCAGCTACTGCGTGGTGCCCTACACCCGTGGAGAAGAAGTCAGCCGGCCTTTTGAAGACGTGCTGGTCGAAGTCGCGGGCCTGGCGGACCAAGGCGTGCGTGAGGTGAACCTATTGGGGCAAAACGTCAACGCTTACCGGGGTCGGATGGGCGAATCCGAAGAAGTCGCTGACTTCGCGACCCTGATCGAGTACGTGGCCGAGATCCCCGGCATCGAGCGCATCCGCTACACCACCAGCCATCCCAACGAATTCACCCAGCGCCTGATCGATGCTTACGCCAAGGTGCCCAAGCTGGTAAACCACCTGCACCTGCCGGTGCAGCACGGGTCGGACCGCATCCTCATGGCAATGAAGCGCGGCTACACCGCCATGGAATACAAGAGCACGATCCGCAAGCTTCGCGCGATCCGGCCCGACCTGTCCCTGAGCAGCGACTTCATCGTCGGCTTCCCGGGCGAGACGGAAGAAGACTTCCAGAAGATGATGAAGCTGATCACCGACATCGGCTACGACGCCAGCTTCAGCTTCATCTTCAGCCCGCGTCCAGGCACGCCAGCCGCCAACCTGCCCGACGATACGCCGCATGACGTGAAGCTCAAGCGCCTGCAACACTTGCAGGCTGTGCTGGAAGAAAACGTGCGCCGCATCAGCGCCAGCCGCGATGGCACGGTACAACGCATCCTGGTCGAAGGTCCGTCGCGCAAATCCACGCCTGAGCACCCTGAGCTGATGGGGCGGACTGAGTGCAACCGCATCGTCAACTTCGACGGTGGTCCCCACAAGGCCCGACTGATCGGGCAGATGGTGGATGTGAAGATCATCCAGGCACTGCCGCACTCGCTGCGCGGTGAGGTGCTCACGACCGAAGTGGTCGCCTGACCGGCCTGGTCAATGCATGGGCGGTTGCAGGGAGCGTATGACCAGATAGCCAGCCACTGTCAAGACATCAATCAGAAGCGCCACACTGGCTCACCCGCACGCCCAAACGACTCCAGCGTCCAGAGCACCGCCGAGCCGGCTTCGCCAGACAGCCAGTGCCGCCCCTTCGTGGCATGACGCCTCAGGCGACGCAAGGGGAATCACATCCTGGGCATGCCCTTCATGCCACCCATGCGCTTCATCATCTTCATCAGGCCGCCGCCCTTCATCTTCTTCATCATGCCCTGCATCTGCTCGAACTCCTTGAGCAGGCGGTTGACCTCCTGCACCTGAACGCCGGCACCGGCGGCGATGCGGCGCTTGCGCGTGGCCTTGATGATCTCGGGCTTGCTGCGCTCCTTGAGCGTCATGCTGCAGATGATGCCTTCCTTGCGCTTGATGTCTTTTTCGGCGCGGCCGAGATCGACCTCGCTGGCCTTGGCGGCCAGGTTGCCGGGCAGCTTGTCCATCAGGCTGGACAGGCCACCCATGTTCTTCATCTGGCGGATCTGGTCGAGGAAGTCGTTGAGGTCGAAGTCACCACCGCTCTTGACCTTGGCCGCCAGCTTCTGCGCCGCCGCCATGTCCACACCAGCGGTGACCTGCTCGACCAGGGCCACGATGTCGCCCATGCCCAGGATGCGGCCAGCGTGACGTTCGGCATCGAACACCTCGAGACCGTCAATCTTCTCGCTCACGCCGGCGAACTTGATCGGCGCTCCCGTGACCTGGCGCACTGACAGCGCCGCGCCACCGCGCGAGTCGCCGTCCATCTTGGTCAGGATGATGCCGGTCAGCGGCAACGCTTCCTTGAATGCCTTGGCGGTGTTGACCGCGTCCTGACCTTGCATCGCGTCGACCACAAACAGCGTCTCCACCGGGTGGATCGCGGCGTGCAGCTCCTGGATCTCGCGCATCAGCGCTTCATCAATGGCAAGACGACCGGCCGTGTCCACCAGCAGTACGTCGAAGTAATGTTTCTTTGCGTAGTCCAGCGCGGCGCGCGCGATATCCAGCGGCTTCTGATCCGGCGAGCTGGGGAACCACTCGGCACCGGCCTGCGCCGTCACGGTCTTGAGCTGTTCAATCGCAGCCGGACGGTAGACGTCGCCCGAGACGGTCAGCACTTTCTTTTTGCGCTTTTCTATCAGGTGCTTGGCCAGCTTGGCGGTGGTGGTGGTCTTGCCGGCGCCCTGCAGGCCAGCCATGAGAATCACCGCCGGCGGCTGCGCCGCAAGATTGATGTCGGCCACTCCATCGCCCATGGTCGCCGCCAGCTCACGGTTGACCACGCTGACCAGCACCTGACCGGGGGTGAGAGAGCCCACCACGTCCTGTCCCAGCGCTTTTTCCTTCACCCTGGCGATGAAGTCGCGCACCACGGGCAACGCCACGTCGGCTTCGAGCAGAGCCATGCGCACCTCGCGCAACATGTCGGTGACGTTGCTCTCGGTGATGCGCGCCTGCCCCCGCATTTCTTTGACGATGCGTGAGAGTCGGTCGGAGAGGGCTGTGGCCATGGTGCGCTTAGAAGGTGGGGGACTGCGGGTGGCCTGGGTCAGGCTGAGTGGCGACACCGCGGTTCGCACGGCCAAGACGCTTTAAACTCCGAGAGCAATTTTAGCCACCCGACCCGGCCCTTGCCCGCGGCTGAGCTCCACCATGAACCTGTTGCCCGCCCTTGTCTCCAACCCGACCACAGCGCTGCTGTCGGCGGCGGCGGCGCTGTCGTACGCCTTTCTGGCGTGGGCCTATCCGCGTCTGACCGCGCGACAGACCAGCGCGTTGCTCGCCACCGCCTGGGCCTTGCACCTGCTGGTGCTGGGCATCTCCTTGCTGGAGACGCCGCCCAGATTCGGTTTTGCACCGGCTTTGTCGGTCACCACTTGGCTGGTCTTGACGGTGTATCTGATCGAAAGCCGCATGTATCCGCAACTGAGGGCGCGCTGGACCTTGGCTGTTCTGGGTACCCTGGCAGTGCTGCTGGCTTTGGTCTTTCCCGGCACGCAATACCCTGCGCTGCGATCCAACTGGATGCCATTGCATTGGGCCCTGGGCATCGCCTCCTACGGTTTGATCGCTGCCGCTGTGTTGCACGCCTGGTTGATGCAACGCGCAGAACGGATCATGCGTCAGGGCCTGAGTGGCGACGCCGCCATGCCCTTGCTGACGCTGGAGCGACTGACCTTTCGCTTCGTGGCCGCCGGTTTTGTTTTGCTCAGTGCCACCTTGCTGGTCGGCGGCTGGTTTTCAGAGCTGATCAATGAACGCTGGGTCTGGAATCACAAGACCGCGTTCTCGGTGCTGGCCTGGCTGACCATGGGCGTGTTGCTGCTCGGGCGCTGGCGGTTGGGCTGGCGCGGGCGGGTGGCCGTGCGCATGCTGTACGTCGGTGCCGGTTTTCTGCTGCTGGGTTACGCCGGGTCCCGCTTCGTGCTCGAAGTGATTCTTCAACGCGTGGGATAGACATGAAATTCCTGTTGGTGCTGGCGGTGCTGGTGGT
>JBIIQD010000157.1:0-6062 GCA_044342265.1 Hydrogenophaga sp.
GTCTGTTCCCAGATGCGCGAGGGGCTGGGGAAAATGAACTCCGAAACTCCAAAGCCCCGGCAGATGATTTCCCAGAGCAGGATGATCGCGACCAGCAAGACCAGCGGCGACCAGCGTTCCATTTGTTTTTTGTTCATGGTCGGTCCTTACTGGTTGATCGTGGTGCCGGCTTTTCTCATCGCACCGATGTGGCCGCGCAGCTCGTGCACGATGTCGGTGAAGTGCGGGGTGTAGGTCACTTCCAGATCGCGCGTGCGCGGAATGTCGATCTCGCGCTGCACCACGAACCGGCCTGGGCTGCGGCTCATGCAGTACACCGTGTCGGCCAGGAACACGCTTTCGCGCAGGTCGTGCGTGACCAGGATGACGTTGAAACGTTGAGCCTCCCACAGGTCTCGCAGCGTGCACCACAGTTCTTCGCGTGTGAACGCATCCAGCGCGCCGAACGGTTCGTCCAGCAGCAGCATCTTGGGTTCGTGGATCAGGGCGCGGCAGATGCTGGCCCGCTGTTGCATGCCGCCCGAGAGTTCCCAGGGAAACTTTTTCTCCATGCCGCCCAGACCCACGCTGGTCAGCAGCTTGCTCGCGCGCTCTTCGAACTCTTTGCGGCGGTCCTTGAACTGGCTGCGAAACGGCTCGACGATTTCCAGCGGCAGCAACACGTTGTCCAGCGTGGTGCGCCATGGCAGCAGCGAAGGCGCCTGAAACGCCATGCCCGAGATCTTGAGCGGGCCGGTCACCGGCTGGCCGTCGATGGTGATCTTGCCCTTGCTCGGCATCTTCAGGCCGGTGGTCAGTTTCATGAAGGTGGACTTGCCGCAGCCCGAGGGGCCGACGATGGCGATGAACTCGCCTTTCCTGACCTTCAGGTTGATGTCTTCCACCGCGAAAGTGTTAGCGGCCAGCAGTTCGTCGTTGTAAGCGAGCCAGACCTGGTCGAAATCGACAAACGGCTTTTCGCTGGGGAGTGCTGCGTTCATGGTGTTTGGTCCTGAAAAAAAGGCCAGCGGGCAGCATGCGCCAGCTGGCCTTGTGCCGCAGGGCAGTGGCTTACTTTTTGACGGGTGGCAGGATGTTCAACTCGGCGACCGAGGGCATCATGGATCCGTTCCACACCACGTTGGGGTCGATGCGCGTCTTGGTACCGTAGGCGTCCGACACCTGCGAGGCCATCAAAGCCATGCGGCCAGGGTTGATCTGACCGAAGCCTTCCTTGCGCGCGTCAGGGCTGGCCACGACCGAATCGATGGCCAGTTGGAGGCGGCGCGTTTCCAGCGCAACGTTGATGATGCCGTCGCGGGCCTTCACGGTCTCGATGCCCGCCGCCGGATTGGCCATGACTTCCTTGGCACCTTTGGCGAACGAGGCCAGGAACGCCTTCACGGCGGCAGGGTTCTCCTTGATGATCTTCGGGCTGGCGATGATCGCGTTTCCATACAGCTTCACGCCGTTGTCGGCGTACGGCATCATGACCACGTCAGCGGCAGCCACGCCGCGCGCTTCCAGGTTCAGCAGGGAGGTGAAGCCAAAGCCGGTGATCGCGTCGATGTCGCCGCGCACCAGCATGGTCTCACGCAGCGGCGGGTCCATCGACGTCCAGGCGACGTTGCCGATGCCATTGGCCTTCTGGAAGATCGGGAAAGCCTTGCGGCCGGCGTCGAACACCGGGGCGCCCAGCTTCTTGCCGTTCAGGTCGGCCGGCTTGGCGATGCCGCTTTTCTTGAGCGCCAGCACCGCGGCAGGTGTGTTGTTGTAGACCATCATCACGGCCACCGGCTTGTTGGGTGCGTCCGGGTTGTTGGCGTGAAACTCCATCAAGGCGGCCATGTCGGCAAAGCCCAGATCGTAGGTGCCCGAAGCCACGCGGGTGACGGTGCCGCCCGAGCCGTTGCCCGAGTCAATGGTGACGTTCAAGCCTGCGGCTTTGTAGTAGCCCTTGGCTTCGGATTGAAGGAACAGTGCGGCCGGGCCTTCGAAACGCCAGTCGAGTTGAAACTTGATCGGGGTCTGGGCCGAGGCGCTGCCGAAGGCTGCTGCGGCGGCAAGGGCTGCGCTGAATTTAAGGGCTTGGCGTTTGTTCATCGAAAGGCTCCGGCAGATGGGTCAGGGGTAAGGCAAGGGTGTTCAGCAATTTCAATGCCAAGTCTTGGGAACAGTTCGACGCATTGAACACAGAATGTGTATACACATTTTTGCCGCTTCCTGCCCCATCGACATCCTGAATTACCCTGAATTGGTGCGACTGAGCCCGCGCAGATTGCACATTCGTGTGCATTTGCACGAAAAGGGTGCGTCTTGGCGGAAGGCGCCTACTGGTCTTGCCGGGTCAGCCGCGCAGGCTGGCCACCGCTGCCACGTCCGTCTGCAAAAGATCGAACAGGGTGCGGGCGATCACCTTGGTGGCCCGGCGCAGGTCGTCAAGCAGCAGGTTCTCGTCCGCACGTTTGGCGTTCGATTCGCGCACTGTGCGCGGCCCGGCACCGTAGATCACGCCCGGGATGCCATGCTCTCCATAAATGCGCACATCGGTGTACAGCGGCGTGCCCACGGCGGGGATGGCTTCGCCAAACAGTTCGCTGCCGTGCTTCTGGATCGCCTCGACCAAGGGTTGGTTACCCGGCAGGGGCTTGAGGGCACGCGCGAGCAGGATGCGTTTGATGTCCACGCTGATGGCCCGGCCACCGCGCGGTGGGTTGAAGCCAGCCGCAGCCGCCGTGATGGTGCGGCGCAAGGCGGCTTCGACCACCGCCGGGTCCTCTTCCGGGATCATGCGACGGTCGACCTTGAGCACGACTTTGCCCGGGATCACGTTGGTGTTGGTGCCGCCACTGATCTGACCGACGTTGAGGTAGGGGTGGGATATGCCCTCGACGTTGGACGTGACTTTCAGGTACTCGGCGTTGAGTGCATACAAAGCGTTGAGGATGTGCACCGCACCTTGCAGCGCGTCGGTGCCGCTGTCGGGTATGGCGGCGTGCGCCATGTCTCCGAGTACGGTCACTTCCAGCTGCAGGCAACCGTTGTGTGCGACCACCACCTGGTAGCTGAAACCGGCGGCGATCATCAGGTCGGGCTTGGTCAGGCCCTTCTTCAGCAGCCAGTCGGGGCCGACCTCGCCGCCGTATTCCTCGTCGTAGGTCACATGCAGTTCGACGCCGCCGTTGAGCGGCAGGCCCAACGACTCCAGCGCTCGGATGGCGAAGGTGAAGTTTGCGATATCGCACTTGCTGACCGCAGCCGCGCGGCCGTAGATCCTGCCGTCCATGATCTCTCCGCCATAAGGATCATGGGTCCAGCCTTCTCCCGGAGGCACCACGTCGCCGTGGGCGTTGAGCGCGATGGTCTTGCCGCCCGCCCCGTACGGACGACGCACGATCAGATTGGTGATGGTCTCCAGTCCTGCGGCCTTGACCTCGGCTTCGGGCACGGCGTACTTCTCCGCCGTGAGGCCCATGGTGGCCAGCAGTTCGGCTGTGCGCTCGGCGTGTGGCGCGTTGTTGCCCGGTGGTGTATCGGTCGGCACGCGGATGAGTTCCTGCAGGAACTTCACTTCTTCGTCGAAGTGGGTGTCGATCCAGGCGTCGAGCTGCTGTTGCGGTGTGGTCATGGTGGGCTCAGGATCTTTCTCTGGAGAGTTGTTGCAACAGATGGTCGAAGGCCTTGATGGCCAGGTCCATGTCGTCAGCGGTGCTGGATTCGAGCGGGTTGTGGCTGATACCGCTGTTCTCGCCGCGCACAAACAGCATGGCCTGCGGCATCACTTCGTGCAGCTTCATGGCGTCGTGGCCGGCACCGCTGGGCATGCGGTGCAGCGGCACACCCAGCGCGGTGGCCGCCGCCTCCCAGCGTGCCTGCCATTCGGGCGCGCTGGGTGCGGCCGCCGCGCGCATGGTTTCTTCCAGCGTGTGGCGCAGCCCACGTCGTTCGCAGATCTCGCCGAGTGCGGCCAGCACGTCCTGCACCAGCGCGTCGCGTTGCGCATCGGTGGGCGCGCGCATGTCCAGGCTGAACTTGCAGGCGCCAGGCACCACGTTGATAGAGCCGTTGGGCACCTGCAGCATGCCCACGGTGGCGACCGAGTCGCCATCTCTCGCGGCGCGCTGCTCGACGACCAGGATCAGCTCGGCCACAGCAGCGGCGGCGTCGCGGCGCCGGTCCATGGGGGTGGTGCCTGCGTGGCATGCCATGCCGATCACCTCGCCGAGGTAGCGCACGCTGCCGTTGATGCTGGTGACGATGCCCAGCGGCAAGTTGAGTTCATTGAGCACTGGTCCCTGCTCGATGTGCACTTCGACAAAGCCCAGGTAGCGCGATGGATCGCGCTGCAGTTGGGGGATGTCGTTCAGACACAGACCCGCATGCTGCATCGCTTCGCGCATCGTGACGCCGTCGACGTCCTTTTGGTCCAGCCAGGCCGGATCAAAGTGTCCGGTCAGCGCGCCCGAGCCGAGGAAAGTGGCTTTGTAGCGCTGGCCTTCCTCTTCGGCAAAGGCCACGACCTCGATGCCGAACGGCAGTCTATTGCCAGCAGCCTGCAGTTTTTGCACGCAGGCCATGGGCACAAAGATGCCCAGCCGTCCGTCGTATTTGCCGCCGTTGCGCACGGTGTCGTAGTGCGACCCTGTCATCAGGTATCTGGCCTCCACGCTTCGCTGGCCTACAAGGGGATGCGTTTCGCCTTGTGACGGCCGGGCGGCGAAAGCTTCATCGGCTGTGGCCGGGTGATACCGCCCCACCACATTGCCCACCGCATCGATGTCGATTTCGTCGAAACCGCAGTCCTTCATCAGTTGACTGATGCGTTGCGCGCAAGCGCGGTGTGCGTCGGTGAGGTAGGTAACGGTGAGCTGGCCCTTTTCGGCGTAATCCGGGTCGCTGAGTTGCGCCAACGTCTCTTGCCAGTCCCACACCAGTTGCCCATCGACTGGTTCAAAGCCGAACTTGTCGTTCAAGCGCAATTCGGCGATTCGGTGGATGTTGCGCAGACTCTCTTGGCGCTCGAAGTCCGGGTGGCCGTGCACGCGTCGCTCGAAAGCCTGGATGATCTGTGCCTTGGTGAGGCCCGTGCCGCGCGGCCCGCGCACCGCCAGGATGAAAGGGAAGCCGAAGCGCGCGTTGTAGTCCGCGTTCAACTGCTGGATGTGTGCGAATTCCTCGATTGTGCAATTCGTCAGACCTGCCTTGGTCTGTTCGTTCGTGGACTCTGCGGTCAGCGTCTTGCTCACCATGGCCTTGCCTGCCAGCTCGGGGTGGGCGCGGATCAGCGCCAGCTGGGGCCCGACACCCGCGTCGTCGAGGACGCGCGTCATTGCGTGCTTGAGCTGCGCCAGCGAGGCAAAGGGCCGCAGCGCCAGTGCTCGCTCGGCAATCCAGGGCGAGTGCTCGTACAGGCCGTCGAGCATATGCAGCGCTTCAGGCAGGGGCGCGGCGTTGAGCTGGTCCAGGGTCAGGGGCATGTGGATGGCCTCAGGCAGGGTTCAGCGGGTAGGTGGCCTTCCAATGCCGCGCGATGTCGAGGCGGCGTGCCACCCAGACCTTGTCGTGCGACTGGATGTGGTCCAGGAAGCGTTGGAGTGCGGTGATGCGACCCGGGCGCCCAAGCAGGCGGCAATGCATGCCGATGCTCATCATCTTCGGGCGGTCCAGGCCCGCCGGGTCGCCTTCGGCATACAGCGCATCGAAGGTGTCCTTCATGTACTGGAAGAACGGATCAGCGTGAGAGTAACCCTGCGGCAGGGCAAAGCGCATGTCGTTGCAGTCCAGGGTGTAGGGCACGATGAGCTGGTGCGCATCCGTCCCGTCGGTCCTGCGCACCTTCATCCAGAACGGCAAGTCCTCACCGTAGTAGTCGCTGTCGTATTCGAAGCCGCCGAAGTCGGCCACCAGGCGGCGCGTGTTGGGGCTGTCGCGTCCGGTGTACCAGCCCAGCGGGCGCTCGCCGGTCAGACCCTGGATGATCTGCATCGCCTCGGCCATGTGAATTCGCTCTGTGGCTTCGTCCACGTTCTGGTAGTGGATCCACTTCAGGCCATGGCAAGCGATGTCGTACCCAAGCTCCTTGA
>JBIIQD010000158.1:0-6059 GCA_044342265.1 Hydrogenophaga sp.
GAGCTGGAAGCAGCACAAGAGCAAAGCGTTTCCCGGCGCCGTCAGATGATCGAGGATGCTGTTGCCCTGGGCGCCTCCACCACCTTGCGCATTGATGCAGTCAAGGCGCTCCAGCAACGCTGGCAGGCAGAAGCCCATGCGGTGCCTCTGGATCGCAAGCAGGAGCAGAAACTGTGGGAAGCCTTTCGCCAGCCCATTGACGAAGCGTTCCAGCGCAAGGGCAGCGAACGCGAGAAAGCCGCCGAGGTCCTCAACGCGCATGACCAGCGCGTGCTGGAAGCGGCGCGCGCGCTGGATGCGGCCTGTGCGGCCGGCGACGCCGCGCAGATCCGTCAGACCCAGCAGGCGCTGGAGCGGGCCATGCGGGGTGAGGTGAATCCTGTGCCTGCGGCGGCAGTGCCGGTGGCGCAAAAAAGTGAAGAGGCGGCCATCTCATCCGCTGAGACGGCTGACATGGCTGAAGCCCAAGGGTCTGCAGCCGTGCCGACTGTGGCGCCCCCTCCAGCCGCGCCTGCGCGCAAGCTGGTGGCAATGCGCGGGGACGATCGTCCAGGCATGAAGAAAACCGAGCCGGCGGGTCGCGATGAGCGCCGTGGACCCGGTCAGCGTGATGGCAGAGATTCGCGAGGCGCACGCGACAACGGCCGTGGACCGCGCGACGGCTGGGCAGATGCCCGTCCATCCCGTGAGCCCAGGGGCGCTCCAGTGCCACGCTTGGGCGATGCGGCGTTCCGCGCCCAGCGCCAGGCGGTCGAACATGCTGAAGCGGCCTTGCGCAAACTGTCAGCGCAGGCCCACGGGGAAGTGCTGACCCAATTGCTGTCCGCATGGGAAAAGCGCGACCCGGCGGTTGTGCCGGCCGCCCAAACCTTGGGGGGCCGTGTGGCGCCAGCGGTCAGGGCAAATTGGCTTTCATCGCTGAACGCGCCTGCGTCGGCAGTTCCTGGCGAAGCCTTGCTGCGCCTGGAAATGGCAGCGGACGTGCCGACGCCGGCCGAACAGATCGACGCACGTCGCCAGTTGCAACTGCAGTTGCTGACCCGTCGCCACGACGCGCCGCCTTCAGAGACGTGGGGGCATGATGTGGCGCGCATTCTGGCGGGGCGGTTTGATGCTGAGGCAGCGCGGCGGCTGCAGGGAGCCCTGAAAGTCTTGTTGCGGCGATGAGGCTGCCGCCAAGGTTCAAAACTTGGCGCGGAAAAACCCGTCGTACAGCGACAGCAGCGATGGAAACGCCTGCGCAAACCGGTCGCGGTTGACGAAATAAGCTTCTGCCGTGACGGCAAAGAACTCGGCAGGGTCAGTGGCGGCGTAGGCATCAAGCCAGGGCGCCTCACCGCCGAAACGGTCGGATACAGCGAGCTGCTCGCGAAACTGCGCGAAAGCCTCACTCATGGTGCGTCGCCAGTGTTCTCGCGCCGGAGCCTCGCCGCGAAATCCCCAAAGACCCTTGACCACGCTTGGAGCGCCGTCGGCATGGTCTCCCGATGACATGCCCCGCATGTCGATCTTGTGGATGAACTCGTGGATCACGAGGTTGCTGCCTTGGTCGATGGTGTGTGGTGCGCGTGTCACGTCTTCCCAGCTGAGCATCACCGGGCCGCGGTCCATGGCTTCGCCCGCCAGAGCTTCGTTGTATTGGTGGACCACACCGACCCCATCGGCTCTCTGGCGGCGCGCCAGTGCCGCTCCAGGCTGGAGCACGATGCCGACGAAATCGTCGTACCAGTCCAGTGTTTTCAAGGGGTCGTCGGTGTGAAAACCCGAAGGAGGGCGCATGTGCAACAGAGGCAGACAAGCCTGCGCCGCCACCGTCAAAGCCATCACATCGGTGATCTCCAATCCGTGTGCGCCATGAAACTCTTTTTCCAAAAGGAAATGGGTGCTGAGCTGCAACAGCCGCTGTTGTTCGTGTGCTGACAGGTTCCGCAGGAAGGAATGCTGCTCCATGATTGGCAGCCACAAAGCTTCAGGTGGTCGCAGCAATGGGCGCCATCGTCTCGGCAGCCAGTGCCCAAGCAGCGACGCTAGGTTGGGCATGTCAGCGTCAGGCGCTCAGGCCCTGCCGAACTCAGGCGCAGCACCTCGAGTCGGGACGGCTGGGACGAAGCGTCCCAATCGCTGAGGACAACCCGCTGCAAGCCCGTGCCCAGATCGTGGCTCGCGGGGCGGTGTGTGTGTCCATGAATCAAGGTGTTGGCGCCGGTCGAATGAAGCCAGGCACGTGCCGCGTCGGCGTCGACATCGGCCCACAGCGCAGGGTCATGGGCCATGCTGCGTTTGCGGGCTTCACTGCGTTGGCGCATGTCCCTTGCCAGCGCTAGCCGCTCGGTCAGGGGGCGGTCCAAGAACGCCGCTTGCCACGCGGGCGATCGAACTTGTGCGCGAAACGCCAGATACTCGGTGTCTTCCAGGCAAAGTTCATCGCCGTGGCTCAAAAGCCAGCGCTGTTGCTGGAATTCAAGCACCGTGGGGTCGGACAGTCCCTGTATGCCGCAGGCCTTCAGCGCCCTTTCTCCCAGCAGGAAGTCCCGATTGCCGCACAAGAAAAAGGTGGGTGTGCTGTGGCTGTGTTCCAAAAGAGCGGCGGCGCAGTTGCTGGCAAACGAGCCTGGCTCGTCCAGCAGGTCGTCGCCCACCCAGACCTCAAACAGATCACCCAGGATGAAGAGCGCATCGGCGCGTTGTTCGGGTGCTCGCGACAGGTACGCTCGCCAGGCCGCCACCGTTCTGGGCTCTGCGGGCTGCAGATGCAGGTCGGAAATGAAATCGACCGTCTGCCAATGCGCGGGTGCGCGCAGTTCGTCGCATCGGTCGAAGGCCGCCGCAGTCATGGTGCAGGGAGGCAATCCTCCCGAACCTCAGAGCGCAACAGCCTTTTCGATCACGACGTCCTGTTTGGGCACATCGTCGTGAAAGCCGCGGCGGCCGGTGGGCGTGCTCTCGATCTTCTTGACGATGTCAGATCCAGCCACCACTTTGCCGAAGACGGCGTAGCCCCATCCCTGGGCACTGGGCGCCGTGTGGTTGAGGAAACCGTTGTTGGACACGTTGATGAAGAACTGGGCGCTGGCCGAATGGGGGTCGTTGGTGCGCGCCATCGCCACGGTGTACAGCTCGTTGCGCAGACCGTTGTTGGCTTCGTTCTGGATCGGCGCGTCGGTGGGTTTTTGCTCCATGCCGGGTGCGAACCCTCCGCCCTGGACCATGAACCCGGGAATCACCCGGTGGAACACGGTGTTGTTGTAGTGCCCCTTGTTCACGTAAGCGAGGAAGTTGGCCGCCGACAGCGGCGCCTTGTCGGCATCCAGTTCTAGGGTGATCACACCGTAGTCCGTGATGTGCAGTTCGACCTGAGGATTGGCCATGTTCATTTCTCCAGAGTGGCTTTGAGGATGGTGACGGTGGTCTTGGGGACATCCGTGGGGAAGGGACCGCCCGAACCGGTCGGGGTGGTTTTGATCTTGTTGACAACGTCCATGCCGCTGATCACTTTGCCGAACACGGTGTAGCCATACAGCTGTCCGGCGGCCAGCAGACTGGCGCGGGGCGTGTTCTCGTACACCCGCCCACCGTATTCAAAGCGCGGCACCGGATCGCCCGGCGGAATCGGTGTGGGGTCGAGAAAGGCGTTGTCCTTTACGTTGATGAAGAACTGCGCGGTGGCCGATTGAGGGTCGTTGGTGCGGGCCATGGCCACGGTACCCACCACGTTTTTTGGTCCGCCCTTTTCGAGCGCAGCCCGCCCTTCGTGGGCGACAGGCGCCCGGGTGGGCTTTTCCTTGAACTTGGCGTCGAAGCCTCCGCCTTGCACCATGAAGTTGTCCATCACACGGTGAAATACGGTACCGTCATAGTGCTTGTCCCGAACGTATTGCAGGAAGTTATCAACCGTCTTGGGAGCCTTGTCGGGATACAGCTCCAGGACGATGTCCCCCATGGATGTGGTCAGACGGACCTGGGGTTTGGCTGCGGCTTTCGCCGCTGGCTGGGCTGGCGCTTGTGCAGGGGCCGATGACCAGGTCAGGGAGAAGACAGTCGCCACAGCGAGCTGGGCCGTGTGACGACGCATCGTACTGACGAGTTGAATCTGTCGTGTCATCAAGTGGATCCTTCAGAAAAGATCTTCCATTGGTCCCTGTCACGGGCCCAGTACTGTCGACGGGTGACGCCCCGCGATTGCCCGCTCGCCACTTCTCCAAAGGTCACCACCATGGTTTCTTGGTTGTCTTTCCAGTGAAGCAAAGACACATCTTTGAGCTGCAGTTCCCGGGGCATGCGAGCAGAGCGCTGTTCGGCACCCGAACGGGTCAGGCTAAGGCTGGGTTCTTTGGCACCCACAGTTTCACTGGCGTAAAAACCCTGGAGTCGTTCGAGTTGGCCAGCGCTCTTGGCCTGTCTCCAGGCTTCTAGCGTGGCCTCAAAGGTTCGACGCTCTTGGTCCAGTGCTTGCGGCTGCACCCAATACAGCTCGGGCGCAATCACGACGGGAGTGGTCCGGATCTGAACAGTGGTCAGCAGCTTTTCCAGGTCAGGGTTGGACAGCACCACGCAACCATCAGAGGCCTGAGGCGCTCGCACAAACTGCTCCCTGGGTGTGCCATGCAACCAGATACCGCTGCCGGTTTTGCCGCGCTGAACATCCAGCGGATTCGGGTAGTTGATGGGCAAAGCCCCGACGCCATACAGGTCCGGCAGGCTGTCGGGATTGAGGTTGCTGGTGATGTAGTAGACCCCAAGCGGCGTGCGCTTGTCGCCTTCCACCGTCTTTTCAATCCCGGACAGTCCCACGGAGATATAGAAGTCTCCCAACAATTTGAACTGGGGCGCAGGGGCCAGCGAACGGCCTTCAGCCGAAGCAGGTGACTGGTTCTCGAACAGATACAGCCGAGACCTCGAAGCGTCCACCGCAATCGCGTGCCGACTCTGTGAAGACAAGGCCAGAAACTGGGAAGGCACGGCCCCTTCCGGTGGGCGCTCGGTAAGGGCCAACAGGCGCCTGCGAGATTCTTCGCGAAGGATGGCCAGCTGTTGGGCGGCGGCGTTGGCCTTGGTGTCTGGCACGTCACCCAGATGCCGCACGGGTCTGATTTGAAGACTCAACAAGTCACCGTGGACCAGATGGGCCAGTTGGAAATTCGGATGGTCCTGCACCAGTTGCTCGGCCTTGCCAAGCGCCTCGCGGTGGAGTCCTTGACTGATCAATCGGTAAATGTCGATCAAGCGAGCTTCGGCCTGTCCCAGCAGGGGCGCCACTTTTGACATGCCTTCTTCGGACAGGGCATTGGGCTGAAGTCCAGAAATTCTGGATGGTGCGGGCAAAAACGTTTGGCTCGCGGCTTGCACCTGGGAGAGTGCTGAGCCGATCAAAGAGGAGTTGTTGGTGGAAGGAGCATGAAGCGCGGTGGTGGCCGCTGGCGCGAGAGCCGCCGCTTGGGCGAAGCCTTGAGCCTCTGGACGCGTTGAGAGCAAGTAAGTGGTAGCAGTGGCCAGGGCCAGCAACGCAGACCCCACGATCATCCAGCGAGTCATCCCGCTGGCACCGGGACCCATTGCGGCGGTAAAAACGCTGGCGTGGCCTTGCTGAAAGAGCCGCCGACCCGCCATCAGGACCCCGTGGACTCGCGCACGATCAACCAGCGGTTGCCGCTCTTGACCAGATCAAGCGTTTTGCGGCTGTTGACGGCCAGCGAGTCGGACGTATAAGCCTGGCGGAAACGCGCAGCGGCGCGGTCGCCATTGACGGTGACCGCGAAGTCGCTGACTTCGACCTCGATCTTGTTGCGCGGTACGATGCGCGCCTTGCGATCGGCTTCCCAGTCCTTGCGAGACTGGCCGCCAGGTGGCGTGAAGTTTGGCGCGTAGGCACCCAGGTATCCCGACATGTTCTTGGCCGACCAGGCCTTTGCCCAGGACTCTACGGCCATTTGGACATCCGCTTGTGCGTTGCCCGCAGCGGTGGCGGCTGGAGTGGTAGAAGCGGCAGCAGCTGGCGCGGGCGCCGACGCAGGGGGTTTAGCGGCCGCAACAGGGGCAGGTGCAGCAGGAGCAGCCGACGT
>JBIIQD010000159.1:0-6046 GCA_044342265.1 Hydrogenophaga sp.
TCGGCCATGATGATCGCGTCCGGCTTGAGCTCGACCACCGGCTGCAGGTCGCGGATGTAGGTGCGCAGCTTGTCGTTGTGAGCGATCAGGTTGCTGGTGACGAAAAACTTCTTGCCGCGCTGGTGTGCTTCGGTGATGCCTTGTGCAATCTGTTCAAGGCGGAACTCGTTGTTGCGCGCACGCAGAGAATAGCGCGGCTGGCCCGCGTACACGGCGTCGGCGCCGAAGTTGTAGGCGGCGCGCATCCGGTGCAGCGAGCCGGCGGGCAGGAGCAGTTCAGGGGCTTTCATCAGAAGGTGGATTGTCCAGCACAGTCGGCCGATCAAGCCAGCAGCTTCCCGGAAAGCGTGCACATTGGGGGTCGGCAGGGGAGGACGCAGCCATCGTTCCTGACGAAATGAACCAGTTGAGGGTGGGCGGAATCCTCCACCAACGGCCAAGGCGATTCGCCAAGTGCTTGAGCCCAAGACCACAAACCGGCATCATGTGTCGAACGCGCCCGCTTCGGGCGCCAGAGGAGTTGCCATGCGCCAGGCCCCCCTGTACAGCCGATCTGCTCGCGCCAGCCCTGCACCTGGACTGGCGTCGGCCGAGCCTGTGGCAGAAGGAACTTCACTCAGTGCCAGTGCGCCCGAGGGCTCCAGGCGACGGCTGCGCCTCTGGCTGTCGCTGGCGTCGGTCAACCCCCGCGTGGTCTGGTCCGCCTGGCTGCTGCTGTTGGCGCTGCTGGTCGGCGTGTGGTGGCAACAATCGGCTCGCACCCCCCGGCCCCTGACCCAAAAGGACATCGACGCCGCCGTGTTGCGCACCCTCACGACGCAAAACCTGCCCTCCCGAGCGGCGCGCGCCGCCGAGAAGATCCGCCCTGCAGTGGTGCGTGTGATGGCCTTTGTCAAGGACAAAAAGGGCGAAGACGTTGAACAAGGGGTAGGCACCGGGGTCGTCATCACCGACAAAGGCATCATCCTGACCAACCTGCACGTGGTCCAGGCCGCGCAGACGATCAAGCTGCAGTTTGCGGACGGCTCCGAGTCCCTTGCCAACATCGCTGGCGTGCAGGCGCAGCATGACCTGGCCGTGCTGCAGGCCCAGACCATACCGGACGACCTGCACGCCGCCACCCTGCGCACCACCTCTGACCTGGTCCCTGGCGACGAGGTGGTGGCGGTCGGTTTTCCGTTTGGCATCGGTCCGTCGACCTCGGCGGGCGTGATTTCTGGCCTGGGTCGATCGTTCAAGTCCCCGGAGGGTACCCAGGAGATCGGCAACCTGATCCAGTTTGACGCCGCCGCGAACCCTGGCAACTCCGGTGGGCCGCTGGTGACCATGGATGGCGAGGTCGTCGGTGTCGTGACGGGTATCCTCAACCCGACCCGCGCCAGAACTTTCCTGGGCATCGGATTTGCTGTGCCCATCGAAAGCGCTGCTTCGGCCGCTGGCCTTCCCCCTTTCTGAACGCAAGGAGTTTTCATGAGTGACAGCACATCCCCCGACACCGCCAAGTTGATGGAGCAGATCCTTTATGAGGTCAAGCGGGTGGTGGTCGGGCAAGACCGGTTCCTGGAGCGCGTGATGGTCGCTTTGCTGGCGGGGGGGCATCTGCTGGTCGAGGGTGTGCCCGGCCTGGCCAAGACGCTGACCGTCAAAACCTTGGCCAATGTGGTGCAGGGACGCTTCAAGCGCATCCAGTTCACACCCGATCTGGTGCCTGCCGATCTGATCGGCACGCGCATCTATAACCAGAAGACGGGCGACTTCTCGACCTCGCTGGGTCCGGTGTTTGCGAACCTGCTGCTGGCCGACGAGATCAACCGCGCGCCGGCCAAGGTGCAAAGCGCGCTGCTGGAAGTGATGCAGGAGCGGCAGGTGACGATTGCGGGCGAGACCCACAAGGTGCCCGAGCCCTTCCTCGTGATGGCGACACAGAACCCGATCGAGACCGAGGGTACCTACCCGTTGCCCGAGGCGCAGGTGGACCGCTTCATGATGAAGGTGCTGGTGGATTACCCGAGCGATGAGGAAGAGGTCGTGATCGTCGAGCGTGTGACTGGCCCGGCGGTGCAGGTGAACGCGGTGGCCACGACCGATCAGTTGGCGACGCTGCAGGCCTCGTGTCGGCAGGTGTATGTCGATCCCTCGCTGGTGCAGTACGCGGTCAAGCTGGTGTCGGCGACGCGCACACCCGACAAGCATGGTCTCAAAGACACAGCGCGCCTGATCACCTACGGCGCCAGCCCGCGCGCCACCATTGGACTGGTCGAAGGCGCACGGGCCCTGGCCATGCTGCGCGGCCGCAGCTACGCGCTGCCTGAGGACATGGTGGCCTTGGTGCCCGACGTGCTGCGCCACCGTGTGGTCCTGTCCTATGAGGGCCTGTCAGAAGGCCTGACCAGTGAAGCGCTGATCGAGCGCATCATGAAGGCCGTGCCGGCGCCGGCCAAGCCGCTGGAGCACGAGAAGCGCGCCGCCTGAACGGAACACCACCATGCTGCTGAGCCTGTTCAAGCGAAAAGCGCCGCTGCCACCGGCCGATCTGCCAGTGGGCGACGGCGGGCGGACGCAAGCGCTGCTGCGTCGACTCGAATGGACCGTGCTCAAGCGTCTCGACGGTTTGCTGCAGGGCGACCACCGCACGCTGATGCGCGGCACCGGCCTGGACCTGGCCGATCTGCGCGAGTATCAGCACCACGACGATGTGCGGCACATCGACTGGAATGTCACCGCGCGGCTGCAAACGCCACACGTGCGCGTGTTCACCGAAGACCGCGAGATGGCGGCGTGGTTCCTGCTGGATCTCAGTCCCTCGGTGGATTTCGGTTCCGGCGAGCGGCGAAAGCGTGAACTGCTGCAGGGCTTTGTCGGCGTGGTTGCGCGGCTGATCAGCCGTCATGGCAACCGGGTCGGCGCCATGCTCTACGGTGCACGCGGCGGGGCGGCGGTGGACTCTGTGCTGCCGGCGCGTGGCGGGCGCCTACAGGTGCTGAGGCTCCTGCAGCTCATCGGCACCGACGCCGCGGCGCCGCCCCCGCGCGGTGCGAAGGAGGCGGGCGCCACCCGCCTGGCCGACTTGCTGCATGCCGCGACACTCACCGTGCGCCAGCGCTCCACCGTGTTCGTGGTGTCCGACTTCATCAGCGAACCCGGCTGGGAAAAGCCGCTGGGCGAACTGGCGCGGCGCCACGATGTGGTGGCGGTGCGGCTGCTGGATCCGCTGGAGCTGGCGTTGCCCGACCTCGGGCTGATTCCCATCCGCGACGCCGAAACCGGTGAACAGCTCATGGTGGACACCCACGACAAAGGCTTTCGCCAGCGATTTGCGCGCCTGGCAGCACAGCGCGAAGCAACATTGCGCGAGAGCCTGGGGCGCGCCGGGGTCGATACGCTGGAACTGTCGACGGACGACGACCTGGCCGACGCGATCCTGCGCTTTGTGGATTTGCGCAAGCGCCGCCACAGCCTGCGGCACGGGCGCGCCACCCATCTCGCGCCCACACTTTCTGGAGCTGCAGCATGAAGGACCTGCCCGTCAATTTCCTGTGGCCCCAGTTGCTCTGGCTGCTGGCCGCGTTGCCCCTGCTGGTGCTGTTGTACTGGTGGATCCTGCGCCGGCGCAAAAAAGTGACGCTGCGCTACGCCAGCCTGTCCATCGTGCGTGAAGCGATGGGCCGTTCTCAGACCTGGCGGCGCCACATTCCGCCGTTTCTGTTGCTGATGGCGTTCGGCGCCATGCTGCTGGCCGCAGCCCGACCGGTGGCCATCATCACGCTGCCCTCAACCCAGCAGACCATCATCCTGGCGATGGACGTTTCGGGCAGCATGCGCGCCACTGACGTCCTGCCCAACCGGTTGGTGGCCTCGCAAAACGCGGCCAAGGCCTTCCTCAAGGAGCTGCCGCGCCATGTGCGCGTGGGCATCGTGGCCTTCGCTGGATCGGCCCAGGTGGTGCAGCCGGTCACGCTCAGCCGCGAAGACCTCAATACGGCGATCGACAAGTTCCAGATGCAACGCGCGACCGCCATCGGCAGTGCCATCGTGGTTGCTCTCTCCGAGCTGTTTCCCGGTCAGGTCGACCTGGCCAGCGTGACTTATGGCCGCGGGAACAACGATCCGTTCGCCCCGCAGGGCAGGCCCATCGACCAGCCAAAGGCCAACGCCGAGAAAAAACCGTTTGAACCGGTGCCACCGGGTTCCTACAGTTCCGCCGCCATCATCTTGTTGACCGACGGCCAACGCACCACCGGCGTCGATACGGGCGAGGCGGCCAAGATGGCGGCCGATCGCGGCGTGCGGGTGTATACCGTGGGTGTAGGCACGGTGGACGGCGAGGTGATCGGCTTCGAAGGCTGGTCGATGCGGGTGCGTCTGGACGAAGACACTCTCAAAAACGTCGCACGTGACACCAAGGGCGAGTACTTCTACGCGGGCACCGCCGAAAACCTCAAGCAGGTCTACGAGTCGCTGAGCACCCGATTGACGGTGGAAAAGAAGGAGACCGAGGTTTCGGGTTTGCTGGCGCTCGCGGCGGCGGTGCTGGTGCTGCTGTCGGCGAGCCTTTCCCTGCTCTGGTTCAACCGGGTGTTGTGATCATTGCGCTGCACAGCCATGCGGCTTGCTGCCCCATGACTCATATCTGTCGTGGTCTTTGCCAAGTCGTCTGGGCCAGACACTGACATTTGTCGCCGCCTATCGCTCACGCATGGGCACAATCCAGGCCATGAACAACACGGTCGTGATCGCCGGGGGGGGCATCGGTGGGATGGCGTGCGCGCTGTCCCTGTCGCTCGCAGGCGTGGAGGTCGAGCTGCTGGAGCAGGCGACCGCTTTTGGGGAGGTCGGCGCCGGCCTGCAGCTCGGCCCCAATGCGGTCAGGGTGCTGGAGCAATGGGGGCTGTCCGATGCGCTCAAGGCCTGTGCGGCGTTTCCCGAGTCGTTGCGCGTGCGGGATGCGCACAGCGACCGCTCGCTCGGCGGGCTGCGCCTTGGCGAGATGAGCCGGACCCGCTATGGCGCGGCGTACGCAACGCTGCACCGGGCGGATCTGCACAGTCTGCTGCTGGAAGCGGTGCAGCGCCGGGTCGGCGTGCGTTTGCACCTGGGCACCCGACTGGCCGACGTTGAGGAAACGCCGTTGGGCGTGCGCGTCGCTGACGTCAATGGCGCAGCGTTCGAGGGTGGCGCCCTGGTCGGGGCGGACGGTCTGTGGAGCAAGGTGCGGGCCGACATGCTGGGACCCCAGCCTGCGCGGGTGAGCGGCCACCTCGCGTACCGCGGTATGGTGGCGGCCCGTGATTTGCCGAGCGCGATGCGCGAGCCGGTGGTCACAGCCTGGCTGGCCCCTCGACTGCACGTTGTGCACTACCCGGTGCGTCGCGGTGAGTGGTTCAACGTGGTCGCGGTGGTCGAGGGAGAGCTGGGGCAAGGTCACGGTGGGCCAGTGGGCCGTGACCCGCAAAGCTGGAGCCATCAAGCCCAACAGACCGACCTGCTGCGCGCCTTGGGCCCGGTCTGCTCGGAGCTCAAGACGATGCTGGACCGTGTCGGCGAGTGGAAGCTCTGGGCGCTCAACGACCGCTCGCCGGTGGCCAGCGCCGGCGAACACGCCCGAGGTCGTGTGGCCCTGCTGGGCGATGCGGCGCACCCACTTCGGCCTTATCTGGCGCAGGGTGCGGCCATGGCCATCGAAGACGCCTGGACGCTGGGGCGGCTGGCTGGGGCGGCCGAAGGCGCCATCGACTGGACCGCGCTCTTGGCACGCTATGCCCAGACCCGCTGGCAGCGCAATGCGCGGGTGCAGGCCCGCTCGCAGCGCAACGGCACCATCTTCCACGCCAGCGGCGCTCTGCGCTTCGCGCGCAACGCGGCCATGGCCGTGCTGGGCGAGTCGCTGATGGACAATCCCTGGCTCTACAGCGGTCCGCCGGATCCGCTCGCATGACACTCCAGGAGACACCATGTTCAAGCCTTCCCGCCGCTTCACCATCGCCGTTGCCATGGCCTTGGCCTGTGGCGCGTCCGCCGCGTTTGCGCAGACCGCCTGGCCCAGCCG
>JBIIQD010000160.1:0-6041 GCA_044342265.1 Hydrogenophaga sp.
TGGACCCGGACCCGGCCAGCCCGGCCGGACAAGTGGCGCACTGGCATATCGACACCGCCTACGACGACGAGCAAGGTCTGGCGCAGCTGATGCAGCGCTGCGACGCGATCACCACCGAGTTCGAAAACGTACCCGCGCCCGCGCTGACCACGCTGGGTGCGCACCGCCCGGTGGCGCCGTCGGCTTCGTGTGTGGCGGTGGCGCAAGACCGCATTCAGGAGAAGGCGCACTTCGTGCAATGTGGTCCCGTCAGTGGCGTCTACCCCGCGCCCTATGCAGCCATCGAGTCACCCGAGCTGCTGGCGGCGGTGCCGGCGGACCTGCTGCCTGGCATTGTGAAGACCGCTCGCCTGGGTTACGACGGCAAGGGACAGATCCGCGTGAAAGACCGTGCCGAGCTGGCTGCGGCCTGGGAGAAACTGGGCAAGGTGCCCTGCGTGCTGGAAAAGCTGATGCCGCTGCAGAGCGAATGCTCGGTGATCGTGGCGCGCGGCGCCGATGGTCAGGTGGTCGCTTTTCCGGTGCAGAAGAACACGCACCACGACGGCATCCTCGCTCTCACCGAGGTGTATGAAGGCGCGGTACCGGCCGATCTGGCGGCGCGAGCCCAGGCCAGCACGGTCGCCATTGCCCACCACCTGAACTATGTGGGCGTGCTCTGCGTCGAGTACTTCGTGGTCGACAACGGCCAGGGCGGCAGCGACCTGATCGTCAACGAGATGGCGCCGCGCCCGCACAACAGCGGCCACTATACGCAGAACGCCTGCGACATTTCACAGTTCGAGGCGCAGGTGCGCGTGCTGGCCGGTCTGCCACTGCCCACGCCGCGCCAGCACAGCCCGGCGATCATGGTGAACCTGCTGGGCGACTTGTGGTTCAACGCGAACGGCGTGCGCGCTCAGGCCAGCGAACAGCCGGTGTCGCCACCCTGGGCACAGGTGCTGGCACTGCCCGGCACCCACTTGCACCTGTACGGCAAGCTCAGCGCCCGCGCGGGCCGCAAGATGGGGCACCTGAACATCACGGGCGGGTCGGTGGCGCAGGTGCGCGAGACGGCAGCCAAGGTGCTGGCGCTGCTGGGCCTTCAAGGCCTATGACCCCCCGATGCGCCAGCGGCGCCTCACCCCAAGGGGAAGCACAGGCGGCCTGGCAAAGCCAGTTCCGCTGTGCTCTGGCCCGTCATGTTGCATCTGACAAGACTATCTGCTGATGCCTCATGTTCTGAACGCCGGCGATCCGGCGAACATCGAAGCGGCCGCGCTGCACCTGGCCGCAGGCGGCCTGGTGGGCATGCCGACCGAGACGGTCTACGGCCTGGCGGCCGACGCTGGCAACGCCAGCGCGGTGCGAGGCATTTTCGAAGCCAAAGGTCGCCCCAGCGACCACCCGCTGATCGTGCACATTCCGTCGGCGGGCGACGGTGATTGGCGCTCGGCCGTGGCGCCCGTGGCGCGCGACGTGCCCGATTTCGCCGTGGCGCTGATGAAAGCCTTCTGGCCCGGCCCGCTGACGCTGATCCTGCCGCGCAGGCCCGAGGTGGCGGCCGTGGCGGCCGGTGGTCAGGACTCGGTAGGCGTGCGTTGTCCGTCGCACCCCATCTCCCAGGCGCTGCTCAAAGCCGCGCGGTCAAAGGGCGTGATGGGTGTGGCCGCGCCCAGCGCCAACCGCTTTGGCCGCATCAGCCCAACCACGGCCCCGCACGTTGCGGAGGAGTTCGCGGATCTGTCCGAGGAAGAGCTGCTGATCCTCGACGGCGGTGCCTGCCCGGTCGGCATCGAATCCACGATCGTGGACTGCTCGCGCGGCGCGCCCGTGCTGCTGCGTCCCGGCATGCTCGCGCCAGCGCAGATCGAAGCCGCCTGCGGCCAGCCGCTGCGCGCACGCGACGAGGAGGCCCCTCGTGCCTCGGGCACGCTGGCGTCGCACTATGCGCCGCGCGCCAGGCTGAGGCTGATGGACGCCAAACAGATTCAAGCGGCGCTCGATCTGCTGGGCGCAGACGCTAGGCACATTGCGGTCTATTCGCGGCTGACGCAGCGGGCGGCGCGCGCGGTGGTGCAAAGGCGCATGCCCAATGACGCGGCCACCTGCGCGCGCGAGCTGTTTGCCGTGTTGCGCGAGCTGGATGCCACGGGTGCCAAGCTGATCTGGGTGGAGCAGCCGCCCGAAGGTGACGAGTGGGACGGTGTGCGCGACCGCCTGCAGCGCGCGGCCGCCTGATGCCGCGCAGACCCGCCCTCAAGTTCTTCCTGCCGCTGCCGATGCTTCAGTCAGGACGCCTGGTCGGCGTCCGCAAAACCTGTCTGCGAGGGCACCGTGAACCTGAACCTTTCCGCTTTGCGCAACGACGCCGACGACCGGCTGGTCATCAACGAGGCCACCCGGCACCAGTACTACGCCACGATGCAGGCCGAGGCCTGCGATGAAGAGATGCTGGACGCGGTGTTCAACCGCCGCCGCGCCCGGGCCCTGCTGGCACGGCGTGATCACCACCGCCTGGCGCGGTGGTTCCTGCTGATGTCTGCCTGTGCGGTGGCTGGGCTGGCCTGGTCGCTGGCTTGACTTCCCGTTGAATCGCTCAGTCGGGCAGACCGGCGGTCCATTCCACCAGCGTGTCCAGCGCGGGCCGCGCAGCGCCCGCATTGGGGTGGTTGATGAACCCGATCACCACATAGCGCGCACCGTTGCCGGCATTCACATAGCCGGCGATGCCGGTGACGTCGCGCAGCGTGCCCGTCTTGAGCCACGCATTGCCGTGCGCCAGGCTGTCGGGCGCGCGACCGACCCGCGCGGCCGTGCCTTTGACCCCTGCGACCGAGAGCGACTGCACAAATGTTGAGCCCTTTGGATGGCGCGCCGCGTGCCGAAGCAGGTCCGCCAGCGCGTCGGGAGTGATGCGTTCGATCCGGGACAGTCCGGAGCCGTTCTCCATCACGGGCGTGGCGTGCCGGATGCCGAAGGTGTTCTTCCACCAGCGGCTGACGATCTCGCGCGAGCGCTCCAGCCTACCCTGTCGCTCAAGCGTCAGAGGTCCGCGCGGCACGGTCATCGTGGCGACCCGCGCCGGCGCCAGTTGGCCCAAAGTCAAGAACAGCTGTTGCGCCATGACGTTGTTGCTCCACTGGTTCACGTCGGCGATGATGTCCGAGAGCGGCAGCGACCGGGCCTCATGCAGCATACGGGCCTGGGGAGGCGTCTTGCCAGGGCGGACTTTGCCGGTCAGGGAACCGCCGCTGTTGCGCCACAGGCCCTCCAGCGCGCGCGCCGCGTAGCTCTGAGGGTCCTGGTAGGCCACGGGCCACTCTTTGTCGCCGCAGCCCTGCGGGTACCGGCCTGCGAACCGGATGGCATTGACATCCTCAAAGCGAGCGCCAATCGCCGAGCGCCAGTCGCCGCAGCCGTTGCCGCGCGTCAGGGGCAGCGAGGCATCAATGGCCAGTCCTTCCATCGGCGGCTCGCTGATCACGCGGGCCACACCAGCGGCCGGGTCGGGCGAAAACTTGAGCACCACCGACTTGAAGTTCACCAGCAGAGCGTCAGGACCGGCGTTGTAGGGGCGCAAGGCTTCGCCGTCGAAGGCGCCCGGGTCGCTCGGCGGCAGGTCGAAGGCGCTGTTGTCCAGCACCATGTCGCCCAATACGACCACCACGCCCTTGTTTTGCAGCGCCTGGAACGCGGCCTGGATGCGCTCGAGCACCAGCTTGGGGTCGCCGCCGCCTTTGATGTACAGGTTGCCGCGCAGTGTGCCCTTGTCGACCACGCCATCGGTCATGAACTGGGTAGACCAGGTGAAGTCCGGGCCCAGAAGGTCCATGGCCGCATAGGTGGTCACCAGCTTCATCACCGAGGCCGGGTTGATCAGCTGGTCGGAGCGAAAACGCACGCGGGCAGGCTGGTGGGAGGGCACGGGCAGCACCAGCGCCGACATGGCATCGGCGGGCACCTGTGCCCGTCTCAGCGCCGCCAGCACTGGGGCGGGCAAGCCTGTCTGGATCACGTCCGACGCCATCGGTTGAGCAGAAGGCGCACGGACTGGCGCAGCCTGCACCGCCGCCGGCGCGGGTAAAGCGACACCGGGCACCGACAGCCCCACCTCCGGTTTGAGATGCAGTTCGCCCGCGCTCTGTTCCTGCTCCAGCGCCCATGTTGTGGACGTAAAGGCAGCAAAGGCCAGCCAAAGGGCGTGCCGAGCCTGGAAGCAGGGGAGCGGTCTCATGAAGCCGCGATTATGGGTCAGCCCCTGGCCGATAATTCATGCATGCCCCTTGCCGCCCTGCGTTTGCTCGCCATCGACTCCAGCACCGACACACTGTCTGTCGCCTTGGGGTCGGGGTCACCCGAAGACCTACCGCTGGCGTTCACCGGCCCGGGCGCCGCGCAGGCCTCGGCCACTTTGCTGCCGGCAGTGCAGGCAATGTTGACCCAGGCCAGCTGGACGTTGGCCTCGCTCGATGCGGTGGTGTTCGGGCGCGGGCCAGGGTCGTTCACCGGGTTGCGCACCGCCTGTGCGGTGGCGCAGGGGCTGGCCTACGGGGCGCAGGGCGTCGGCCGAACAGACGGCATTCCGGTGCTGCCGGTGGACACACTGCTGGCGCTGGCGGAGGCTGCCCGGTCGCAGCGATTGGCCGAAGGACTGCCGGTGCCTGCGGTGATGGCGGCGCTGCTGGACGCGCGCATGGATGAAATCTACGTGGCGTTGTACGCCTGTGGCCCGGAGGGCTTGCGCGTTGTGCCGCTGCAGGCGCCGCGCCTGTGCGCGCCCGGCGAACTCGCTGAGTGGCTGCGGGCCTGCCTGCCGCAGGGGCTGTCGCTGGAAGCCGGCGACTGCCTGCTGGCCGGCAATGTGTTCGAGGTGTACCGGGACCAGCTGGACGGCTTGAGCGCGCCGAAGCAGGCGGCTGTACCGACCGCCAATGCCTTGTTGACGCTGGCCCCGGCCTTGCTGGCGGCGGGCCACGCGGTGGCGGCACGCGATGCCTTGCCGCTGTATGTGCGTGACAAGGTGGCGCGCACCACGCTCGAGCGCGAGGCCAAGGCATGAACGTGCTCGCCAGCCCCTGGCCCGAAGCGATGGCCGTTCAGCAAGGTCGGCGTCGGGTGACGTTTGAGCCGATGACCGAGGCCGATCTCGACGACGTGGGCGAGGTTGAGAAGCTGGCCTACGCGCGCCCCTGGTCGCGACGGCACTTTGCCGACTCGCTGACCAGCGGCTACCCGGCGGTGATGCTGCTGGGCGAGACCTTGCCAGGTGAAAGCCCTCACTCCGTGCGCGCCGACGGTCGGGTGCTGCTGGGCTATCTGGTGGCGATGCCCGGCGTGGAGGAGGTGCATGTGTTGAACATCACGGTGGCGCCATCGCAGCAGCGCCAGGGCTGGGCCCGCTTCATGCTCGACGCGCTGTGCCTCTGGTCGCGCGGTCAGGGCGCGCAATGGCTCTGGCTGGAAGTGCGTGCCAGCAACACGCCCGCCCGCGCGCTCTACACCGGCTATGGCTTTGCGCAGGTTGGTCTGCGCCGGGGCTATTACCCCAATGGCGGGCTGCAGCGCGAGGACGCCGTGGTGATGAGCCTGAGCCTGATGGCCCGGGGTGCCGGGGAGACACCGTGAACGGTTTCGACGACGAAGCCACATCGTTTGTGCCGCACCTGGACGCGCGCCAGCGAGCGATGCTGGCGGAGATGGGGGTGCGGGTCTGGGCGCCGCGCGTTGACACAGCGAAGGCAGCTTCCGCTGCGCCTGCGCCCATCCCACTGCCCGCTCGCCCAGTGCCCGCAGCGGCGCCGCCGGCGACCGTACCGGTAGTGTCAGCCTCAGTCACAGTCACATCCACTGAGCGCCGTCGGCCATCCGGCGTGGCGGCGATGGACTGGCCTGCGCTGCAGTCGGCGGTCGCGTCCTGCGAAGCCTGCGGTCTGTGCAAGACCCGACGCAACACGGTGTTTGGTGTCGGCGACCGCGCCGCCGACTGGATGGTGATCGGTGAAGCGCCAGGCGAACACGAAGATCTAGCGGGCGAACCTTTCGTGGGCGCAGCTGGCCAG
>JBIIQD010000161.1:0-6013 GCA_044342265.1 Hydrogenophaga sp.
AGCAAAATGGAGGCAAATAGCTTTTTCATGTTGGTGCTCTTTCCGATTCGGGTACGTGGATCAGAGGGCTTCCTTGCCGGTCTCGCCGGTGCGGATGCGAACCACCTGCTCGATGGGGGTGACGAAAATCTTGCCGTCGCCGATCTTCCCGGTGCGCGCTGCACCTTCGATGGCTTCGATCACACGGTCCACCAGCGCGTCGTCCACAGCAGCTTCGATCTTGACCTTAGGCAGGAAGTCGACCACGTACTCGGCGCCGCGGTACAGCTCGGTGTGACCCTTCTGGCGTCCGAAGCCTTTGACTTCTGTGACGGTGATGCCTTGCACGCCCATGCCGGAGAGCGCTTCGCGCACCTCGTCCAGCTTGAACGGCTTGATGATGGCGGAAACCATTTTCATGCTGAGTTACCTCTTCTAGATCAGGAAGGTGTCGGGGCAAACCGGCTGACACCACGGGTTGATGCAATCGCTGGCTCTTCAATGCACGGACCGTGCCAACTGACACCTGCGCCAACCAAGTTCTCTTCCTTACAGAGCGATACATCCCCCGGGCAGGGGCTGCGACCCGCTTCAGGGCATGCCATGATTTCGCCGCGCCAGGCGAATTGATTGCACCAAACATGTGCACGCAATCCCCCGCCCAGGCAGCGCACCGAAACAGGGAGGAATGATCGAATGGGTTTGTCTTTGGTGCATAGCCGCGCGTTGATCGGGCTTGAAGCCCGGCCCGTGCAGGTGGAAGTCCATCTGGCCAATGGCCTGCCCAGCTTCACGCTGGTGGGTCTGGCGGACACCGAGGTGAAGGAGGCGCGGGAGCGGGTGCGCTCGGCCATGGCCAACGCCGGACTGGACTTTCCCAGCAACAAGCGGATCACGGTGAACCTCGCGCCCGCCGATCTGCCCAAGGATTCGGGCCGTTTTGACCTGCCGATTGCGCTGGGCATCCTGGCCGCCGCTGGACAGATCGACAGTGCGCGACTGGTCGGTTGGGAATTCGCGGGCGAGCTGTCGCTGGGTGGCGAGCTGCGGCCGGTTCGGGGGGCGCTGGCGATGAGCCTGGCGCTGCACGGTGGTGGGGGACAGGGGCCGCAGAGTCGACTGGTGTTGCCGCCGGGCAGTGCAGAGGAAGCCGCCCTGGTGCCACAGGCGCAGGTGTTTCGCGCCCGCCATCTGCTGGATGTGGTGGCCCAGTTCCTGCCCGAAGGTGCTGCCGGCGCCAGCGAGGCACCGTCGGACGGCTGGGTCCGCCTGACGCCAGCGCCGATCGAGACCCGGGAAAGCTATGCGGACTTGGCCGATGTCAAAGGACAGGCTGGCGCACGGCGGGCGCTGGAAATTGCCGCGGCGGGCGGCCATTCGATCCTGATGGTCGGGCCGCCTGGCTCGGGCAAGAGCATGTTGGCCCAGCGTTTTGCCGGTCTGTTGCCACCCATGGACACCGATGAAGCGCTGGCGTCGGCGGCGATCGCCTCGCTGGCCGGGCGTTTCCGGCTGGAGCAGTGGGGCCTGCGACCCACCTGCGCGCCGCACCACAGCGCCAGTGCTGTGGCCCTGGTCGGCGGCGGTTCACCACCGCGTCCGGGAGAAATCTCTTTGGCCCACCACGGAGTTCTCTTCCTCGACGAGCTGCCGGAGTTCCCGCGTGCAGCGCTCGAAGCCTTGCGCGAGCCGCTCGAAAGCGGTCACATCCGCATCTCACGCGCCGCCATGCAAAGCGAGTTCCCGGCGCGCTTTCAGCTCATCGCGGCGATGAACCCTTGCCCCTGCGGCTACCTGGGGCACCCCACCCGCGCCTGCCGCGACACGCCGGACCAGGTCGCGCGCTATCAAGGGCGCCTGTCGGGTCCACTGCTGGACCGCATTGATCTGCACATCGAGGTGCCGGCCTTGCCACCCAACGACCTGCTCAACGGCATCACCGGTGAGCCCAGCGCCAGCGTGCGCGAGCGCGTGATCGCCGCCCGTTCGCGGGCGCACGAACGTCAGGGCCAGCTCAACCAGGCGCTGTCAGGTCAGTCGCTGGACCGCCTTGTGATGGCCGAGGCGGCTGCGTTGAAGTTCCTGCACACCGCCGCCGCGCGCCTGGGCTGGAGCGCCCGCAGCACCCACCGCGCGCTGCGCGTGGCGCGCACCATTGCCGATCTCGCGGGCAGCGAGTCCGTGGGCGTCGGCCATATTGCTGAGGCAGTGCAGTACCGACGGGCGTTGCGCTCTGGGACTTGAAGCGCCAAGTCAGTCAGTTGTCTTGCCGCCGAGCCTCTTCCATTTGTCGAAAGCGCACGCAGACGGGGTCGGTGGCGAAAGCCGCTTTGCCGCATTCGCGTATGCGGCAAAAGTCGCGGGCAACGAAATTGCTGCTGCCAGCGCACACCTGATCGACCGTCGGTGCGGCGACGGCCGTCACCGTCGTCACCGCCGTCGGCGCATTGGCCTGGGCGACCGGTGGGGGGACGACGGGAGCCGACACAGTGGAAGAGGTCGATCCGGGTCCCGCTACCGCCGCTGAGGCCGCGAGGGCGTCGGTCTTGCGGCGCGCTTCCTCGGCACGCAGCTTGTCCTGTACCAACTTCGTTCGCTGTTGCTCGAGTGCAGCGGTACGCTCACGGTCCTGCGCCTGCAGCACCTCCACCGACTGACGCAGGCGGTCGACCGCCAAGGCCGCACCGTCTGAAGGGGGTGCGGGTGTGGCTTCGGTGTTTGTGCTGGCGGAGCTCACCGCAGGCGCGACCGCAGGTTGCGCTGTCGATACCGGCAGGGTGGCGAGCGGCATTGGTGCGGCTTGAGCGGGCAGCGGACTGGCCTGCCGGGAAAACAGCCACCAGCCAGCACCCAGTGCAATTGCAACCGCCGCCACCCCGACCGTCAGGCGCGACCAGGCCGATTGCCGTCGCTTGGCAGCGCCTGCAGCCGCCACGGACTCGCGGCGCCGGGCTCGCCGACGGGCCCGCGCAAGGTCTTCGACACTGTCCGATGCCGGCTCTTCTCCGACGCGGTCCAGCGGCCGCGCACAGCCCCGGCAAAACCGGGCCTTTTCCCGGTTCTCGGCGCCACAGGAAGGGCAAACGTTGGCCATGTGTGCTGTTCAGGTCAATAGGGGACGCTTTTTTAGCACACCGGCGAAGGTCAACCCGTCATCTCACCGTGTGGCCAGCGACCCAAAACACTGGCCTTCGTCGCCCGACGCATTGGACATGCCATCAAAGATTGGGACCAAGCCAGCGTTTGAGCTCGCTCACCGCCACACCGCTGCGCTTCGCCAGGTCAGCCACTTGCTCTTCATCGATCTTGCCGACGTTGAAATACTGGCTGTCGGGGTGGGCGAGGTAGAAGCCGCTGACGCTGGCGGCCGGGGTCATGGCCAGACTTTCGGTCAATGCCATGCCGATCTCGCCGGCCTGCAGCAGCTCAAACATCTGGCGCTTGACACTGTGGTCCGGGCAGGCGGGGTAGCCTGGCGCGGGGCGAATTCCTTGGTACTTCTCCTTGATCATGTCCTCGTGGCTCAAGACCTCCTCGTGTGCATACCCCCACAGGTCGGTGCGCACGCGGTGGTGCAGGCACTCTGCAAAGGACTCGGCCAGGCGGTCGGCCAGCGCCTTGAAAAGGATCGCGCTGTAGTCGTCGTGCGCGTCCAGAAACTGCTTCTCTTTTTTCTCGCCGCCCAGGCCAGCGGTGACAGCAAACAGGCCGACGTAGTCCTTGGCCGCGCCCTTGGGGGCCACAAAGTCGGCCAAGCAACGGCTGGGTCGCAGCACCGGCTTGCCATCGGGCCCGTCCGCTTCCTGCTTCTCGGTCTGCTGACGCAGGCCGTGCCAGGTCAACGCGACCTGGCTGCGGGTCTCGTCGGTGTACAGCTCGATGTCGTCGTCGTTGACGGCGTTTGCCGGATATAGGCCGATCACGCCGTTGGCCGACAGCCAGCGCCCTTCGATGATCTTCTTGAGCATGGCCTGTGCATCGGCAAACACCTTGCGCGCCTGCTCGCCCACCACCTCGTCTTGCAGGATGGCGGGGTAGGGTCCGGCAAGGTCCCAGGTCTGGAAGAACGGCGCCCAGTCGATGTACTTGGCGATCTCGGCGAGGTCAAAGTTTTTGAACTGCCGCTTGCCAATGAACCTGGGGGAGACCGGCTTGAACCCGGTCCAGTCGATCGGCGTCCTGTTGGCCCGCACCCGCGCCAGCGGCCACAACGGCACCTGCTTCTTGTTGGCGTGCTGCTGGCGCACGCGCTCGTAATCGGCGTTGAGTTCGGCAATCGTCTGCTGGCGGTTGTCGCCGATCAGGCTCTGCGCCACGCTCACGCTGCGCGACGCATCGGGCACGTAGACCACGGGGCCTTCGTAGTGCGGCGCGATCTTGACCGCCGTGTGCACGCGGCTGGTGGTGGCGCCGCCGATCAGCAGCGGAATCTGCTGCTCCCGAAAGTGTGCGTCCTTCTGCATCTCGCCAGCCACGTACTGCATCTCTTCGAGGCTGGGTGTGATCAGGCCGGACAGGCCCACGATGTCGGCGCCAACCTCTTTGGCCTTGGCCAGCACCTCGTGGCACGGGACCATCACGCCCATGTTCACCACCTCGAAGTTGTTGCACTGGAGCACGACGGTGACGATGTTCTTGCCGATGTCGTGCACGTCGCCCTTGACGGTGGCGATCACGATCTTGCCCTTGGACTTCACGTCGCCGCCGGCCGCTTCGAGCTGGCGCTTTTCTTCCTCGATGTAGGGCAGCAGGTGGGCCACGGCCTGCTTCATCACGCGGGCGCTTTTCACCACCTGGGGCAGAAACATCTTGCCCGCGCCGAACAGGTCACCGACCACGTTCATGCCGTCCATCAGCGGTCCCTCGATCACGTGCAGCGGCCGACCGCCCGAGGCCCGGATCTCTTGCCACATCTCTTCGGTGTCTTCGGTGATGAACTCGTTCATGCCGCGCACCAGCGCGTGAGAAAGGCGCTCGCGGATGGGAAGCGCGCGCCATTCGTTCTTCTTGCTCTCGTCTTTGGCGCCGCTCTTGGCGGTTTCGGCCACTTCCACCAGACGCTCGCCAGCGTCGGGCCGGCGATTGAGCACCACGTCCTCCACCCGCTCGCGCAGCAAGGGCTCAATTTCGTCGTACACGCCCACCATGCCGGCGTTGACGATGCCCATGTCCATGCCCGCCTGGATCGCGTGGTACAGGAACACCGTGTGGATCGCCTCGCGCACCGGGTCATTGCCGCGGAAGCTGAACGACACGTTGGACACACCACCACTGACCTTGGCGCCGGGAAGGTTCGCCTTGATCCATCGCGTGGCCTCGATGAAGTCCACCGCGTAGTTGTTGTGCTCTTCGATGCCGGTCGCGATGGCAAAAATGTTGGGGTCGAAGATGATGTCTTCGCGCGGGAAGCCGACCTCATCGACCAGCACCCGGTAGGCGCGTTCGCAAATCTCGATCTTGCGTTCATAGGTGTCTGCCTGACCCTTCTCGTCAAACGCCATCACCACCGCGGCGGCGCCATAACGCTTGACCAGCCCAGCCTGTCGCTTGAACTCCTCGACCCCCTCTTTCATGCTGATCGAGTTGACGACGCCCTTGCCCTGGATGCACTGGAGACCCGCCTCGATCACGCTCCACTTGGAGGAGTCGATCATCAGCGGCACACGCGCGATGTCGGGCTCGCCAGCGATCAGATTCAAAAAACGCACCATGGCGGCCTGGCTGTCCAGCATGGCCTCGTCCATGTTCACGTCCACAATCTGGGCGCCGTTTTCCACCTGCTGGCGCGCCACGGCGAGCGCGTCCTCGTACCGACCTTCCAGGATCATGCGGGCGAAGGCCTTCGATCCTGTGACGTTGGTGCGCTCGCCGACGTTGACGAACAGGCTGCTCTCGCCAATGCGCAGCGGCTCCAGGCCTGACAACAGCATGGGGGAAACGGAAACGGGGGATGCATCGGAAACGGGGGACATGGGGCTCACCAGGGTTGCGGACAATAACTGGTGAGCGCCGTTGGGGCCGGCGGGGCCGGCGG
>JBIIQD010000162.1:0-5987 GCA_044342265.1 Hydrogenophaga sp.
TTCATCTGTATTTCCAGCGTGCCATCTGGACCGTGGGCGATCACGGTCATGAGGGTGTTGGTCTCTATGCGGCGCGCGATCTTCGCAGCGATGTCGAAATGGAAGGTACCACCTCCGGTGCCAGTGGCCTCGATTTTCACCGGACCTTCGGGCGCGCCAAAGTCCATCACGTAAACCATCTCGATGCGCGCCTGCCCGTCCTTGACCTCGATCAGTCGGTTGGAGGCGTTGACCTTCAGGCTTAGCGGCGCCATGCCCGGCAGCGGGAGCATCATGTTCAGCACCTGTTCGGTCGGCTTGTGGGGTTCCACGCGCATCACCTCGACGCGTGTGACCTGCTCCAAAACGTTGACCATCACCGATTTGATTGTCTCGATCGCGGCCGGATCGGCTCCCTCGACCGCCAGGCTCGGCTGTAGCACCCGTCCCTGAGGGTCGATGATCGCCTTGAACACCAGGTCGCGAATGCTCGGCCGCCCTTCAACCGGCTGTTCCTCGCCAGTGGCCAGGCGCAGGCTGGCCTGATGGCCCAGGATGGTCAGTGTGGCGTCAAAGCTGCCATCGGGTTGGGCCGGACCAGTGGTGTAGCGACTCCGCTGTCGGTTGATGGTGTGGGACGTTTGCGGAAAGCGCCCGCCGTTCGCGGCCACTTTGGCCACCAGCCCCCGATCCTCGATGACCCGGATCGTTGTCACGTTTTCATCCATCTGCTCGGAAACCAGGTCGCGGTTGGCGCGCAAGCGGTAGTCGAGTTCAACCGCTTCGACGGCATACGCTAGCGGTGCACCAGCCAGACACAGGAACAAGACGAGCAGCAGCCTCATGACAACAGGGCCTTGGCTGCCTTGACGCGCAGTTCCATCGTCACCGAAGGATCGTTCATGACCTCCATCAGGAACGCGCGCGGGTCGTCGTGGCGCCGGATGGCCGAGGCCGGTGCGCGGTGGACCACAGCCGGCAGCGGCGGCGGCGCGGCTGGCAGGAATGGCGAAGGTTCAGGCGCCAGCCGCGCCAACGCGATCTGGAACTCGGCGCGCCCAATAGACTGGAGGCGCGAGAGCAGGTCGGCCTGGCCGTCGTCGCCCGGCGGCATGTCCAGCGAAGGATCGTCGCCGAACACGGCGGCCAGGTCGGGCGCGACGAAAGCGGACCAACGGTCAGTTTCGGCGAGCCGCTGCGGGATGGGCACGGGTTCGACCTGCAAACCTGGATCGGTGGCGGGCCAGCAACGCCGCCGCGCTGGCGCCAGCGCGCTCAGGTAGCGTTCGCACAGTCCGTTCAGAAAAGACGCGGCGGTGTCGGCCGGCAGCGGCTCGGCCAGCGAGAACCACAGCTCGAAAGCGTCGACACCGTTCACCGCAATGGCCGGTGCGGGCAGCTCCAGGTCGGCCTGCACCGCGCGCCAGACGGACGACAGCGGCGCCCACTCGGCTGGGCCGCTGACCCCGAGCACCAGGCGGCGCACGCGCCCTGCGGCGCCAGTGTCCGGGTCTGTAGAGAACAGGCGGCGAAGTTCGGTGTCAAGTCGGTTCATGCGGGCAATGGTAGCCGCGGGCATAATCCCGGCTTCGTTCTCAGGGCGGGGTGCAATTCCCCACCGGCGGTGTTCGGGGTTTGCGCCCCGGGAGCCCGCAAGCGCCTGGCGGCACCGCCGCCGGGGTCAGCAGACATGGAAGGCAATGCACACGCAGCGCCAGAGCCATGGCCGACGGTGACAGTCCGGATGAAAGAGAAACGAATCCAATGGCAAGCCACGCGCTTTTTCAGCGCGGTGGCTTCCTTGGCTTTGTCGCGCCCTGAGGGCGGAATCCAACGATTCCATCCAGCCCAGCCCTTCAAAGCCATGTCCGAATTTCAACTTGCCCCCGTCCAAGAGCTCATCGCCGAAATCGCTGCCGGCCGCATGGTCGTGCTCGTCGATGACGAAAACCGCGAAAACGAAGGCGACGTGATCATTGCTGCCGACAAGATCACACCCGAGGCGATCAACTTCATGGCCCGCTTTTGTCGTGGCCTGATTTGCCTCACGCTCAGCCCTGAGCGATGCGATTTCCTGGGCCTGCCCCCCATGGTCTCGCGCAACGGCACCAAACATGGCACTGCGTTCACCGTCTCGATCGAGGCCGCCACCGGCATCGACACTGGCATCTCGGCCGCGGACCGCGCTCGCACCGTGCAGGTGGCGGTGGCAGTCGGCACACAAGCCAGCGACCTGGTGCAGCCGGGCCACGTGTTCCCTTTGCGTGCAGCGGCCGGTGGCGTGTTGATGCGTGCCGGTCATACCGAAGCTGGTTGCGATCTGGCGGCGCTGGCGGGCCTGCAGCCGGCTTCGGTGATCTGCGAAGTCATGAAGGACGACGGCACCATGGCCCGTTTGCCGGACCTGGTCGATTTTGCCAAGTTGCATGGCATCAAGCTCGGCTCGATCGCTGACCTGATCCGGTACCGCAGCCAGAACGAGCGGTTGGTCAGGACCGTGGCCCAGCGCCCGGTCGCTACGCCCTATGGCGACTTCAATCTGCACTCTTACCAGGACGAATTCGGTGGCGCGCACCTGGCGCTGACATTGGGCCAGTGGAACGCCCAAGAACAGGTGATGGTGCGCGTGCATGAGCCGCTGTCGCTGATGGACTGGCTTGACACCGCCAACAGCCCTCACTCCTGGCCGTTGTCGGCCGCACTGAGCGCGATCAGGACCGAAGGCAAGGGCGTTGTGCTGCTGCTCAACCCGTCGGAGTCATCGGACGACCTGCTGCGCGCCGCCAGCGCGCCCCGCACGACCAAGCCCGCAAAGCCTGAAACAGGTCACGACGCCGACCTGCGCACCTATGGCCTGGGTGCCCAGATCTTGCGCGACCTGGGCATCTCGCGCATGAAGGTGTTGGGCAATCCGCGCCGCTTCCCGAGCATGGGCGCCTACGGCCTGGTTGTCGAGGCGTTTGTCTCGCCATACTAATCAACCAAGGCGGCCCTGGTGGTAACTGGCGTCGCCGCGCTGGAACAGGGCATCCTCGGCCAGCAGATCGCCCGGCTGCAGCTCGCGCGCCTGGCGCGCACGCTCGTAGAGCGGCGCGAAGTCGGTGCGGGTGAAGTCCAGCAGCTCGTCAAGGTCGCGCAGCACGAAGTAGCTTTCCTGGAAGTCGTCGATGCGGTAGTGGGTGCGCATCACGCGCTCCAGATCGAAGCGCACGCGGTGCGGCGAGGGGCTGTCCAGGCAGAACACCGATTCGGTGAACGACGAAGCGATGCCGGCGCCGTAGATGCGCAGGCCGTCGGGCTGCTGCACCAGACCAAACTCGATCGTGTACCAGTAGACCCGCGCCAGCTGCGGCAGGCAGCCCAACTGCTGCGCACGCAGTCCGCCCTGCCCGTAGGCCTGGATGAAATCGGCAATGGCCGGGTTCATCAGCATCGGCACGTGGCCGAACACGTCGTGGAACACGTCGGGCTCTTCGAGGTAGTCCAGCTCGTGCGGCTTGCGGATGAAGTGACCCGCGGGAAAGCGCCGGTTCGCGAGGTGCTCGAAGAACACCTCGTCGGGCACCAGGCCCGGCACCGCCACGACCTGCCAGCCGGTGCGCTGCATCAACACGTCCGACAGGCGCCGGAAATCGGGGATCTGGTCCGGGCCGATCGGCAGGTCGCGCATGCCGGCCACGAACTGATCGCAGGCGCGGCCCGGCAGCAGCCGGGTCTGGCGCTCGAACAGCGTCTTCCAGGTCGCGTGCTCGGCGGCGCTGTAGTTGGCCCAACCCTGGTCGATGGTCCAGTCGGCGTTGCCGGGCCGTCCGGCTTCGCCGGCCGCCAGTCCATGTTTGGGAGCCAGGGTGTCGGCCTGCACCTCAGACCCCATGGCGCGAAAGATCCCGTCGCGCCGCATAGGCGCCGTCGGCGGCCTTGGCCCACACGATATCGCGCTCGGACAGGCCAGCCGCGTCGTGCGTGGTGAGCGTGACATCGACGCGGTTGTAGACGTTGAACCATTCGGGGTGGTGGTCGAGCCGCTCGGACACCAGCGCCATCTGTGCCATGAAGCCAAAGGCCTCGGCAAAGTTGGCGAAAGCGAAGCTTCGGGTGATCGCGCGGTGCTCGGCGTCGGGCTTCCAGGCCGGCAGCGACGCCAGATGGTCGCGGACCTGTTCGGGGCTCAAAGGGGTCATGGGGATCTCCGGTGGTCGTTCGATGGGTTGTGCAGTTTGCACCGCATGGCAGACAATTTGCTCTCATTTCGGCCACCACCGACCCCGATCAGCGAGAAACCCTTTCATGAACAAAGACATCGACGTCGAATCCTTGCATCCGTCATCGCTCGACCGCCTGGACCGGCGCATCCTCGCAGCGCTGCAGGCCAACGGCCGCGTCAGCAACCAGGAGCTGGCCGCCACCGTGCACCTCTCGCCCGCCCAGGCCAACCGGCGCCACCGGCGGCTCGAAGCCATGGGCTACATCCGCGGTTACGAAGCGCGACTCGATCCGGACCGCCTCGGCCTGGGCGTGACCGCTTTCGTGCACATCTCGATGGAGCGCGGGCAGCACAAGGAGGTGCAGAAGTTCCAGCGCACCGTCGGAAAGATGCCGCAGGTGCTGGAGTGCTACGCGGTGACCGGCGATTTCGACTACGTCTGCAAGGTCGTCGCGCGCGACCTCAAGGGCCTGTCGGATTTCCTGCTCGGCACGCTGGCGCAGCAGCCGGGCGTCAGCGGCGTGCGCTCCAGCATCTGCCTCAACGAGCTCAAGTGCAGCGCGGCGCTGCCGTTGGAGTGAGGCCAGGCGGCGCCCCAGCCAGGCGCCGGCCAGCAAACCCATCGCGGCGCGGCGCCCTGCCTGCCCCGCGGCATCACGCATGGGCGGCCACCTCCCGGCTGCCCATCACGTTGTACCAGTCGATCCGGCGGGTGGCGACCATGACCGCGGCCAGCACGCCGAACAGCAGCAGCGAGCCCATCATCAGCGCGTTGTCTTCGGACTGCAGAATGCCGTAGAGCACACCGTAGAGCGCCACCAGCAGGCCGCTGATGCCCAGCGCCGGGCGCCACCCGCCCAGCACATGGCGCAGGTAATGCGTCAGCAGCGCGATGCAGCCCGCGCTGGCGGCCAGGTAAGCGACGAAGAAGCCCACCTGCTCCGACAGCGAAAGCAGCAGCAGGAAGAACAGCACCAGCGCCGCGCCGATCATCAGGTACTGCATCGGGTGGATGCGCCAGCGCTTGACCATCTCCAGCACGAAAAAGGCCGCGAAGGTCAGCACGATGAACATCAGCCCGTACTTGGTGGCGCGCTCGGTCAGGCGGTAGACATCGACCGGGTTGCCCAGCGCGACCGAGAAGCTGTCGGTCGCCACCTGTTCCTTGCCGCGCGACAGGAACTGCTGTTGCGCCTGGGTCGACAGCGCGGGCACGCTCCAGACCGCCTCGAACCCGTCGGCGCTGACCGTGCGGCTGCGCGGCAGGAAGTCGCCGCCGAAGTTCGGGTGCGGCCAGGCCGAGACCAGGGTGACCCGGTTCTCGCCGGCCAGCGGCACATAGGCGATCAGCCCGGTGCCGGCCAGGTCCATGCCGAGCGTGAAGTCCAGCGTCGCGCCGGGTTGCAGCAGATCGGCAGGGACCCCGGCGGCCAGGGGCAGCGGCAACTGGGCGCCGCCTGGCGCAGCCGTCACGGTCAGCTTCTGCGTGCCCAGCTGGAGTTCGGGCTGGCCCTGCAGGCCGCGCAGGTCGCTCACGCCGAAGGTCAGCCATGGCTGACCCAGCGCGACCTGCCCGCCCTTCTCGCGCGGCACCACACCGGGCCAGACAAAACGCCCGGCGCTGTCATGACGGCTGTTGTACACCGTAACCGGAAAGATGCCGCGCCAGCGCACCTCGGTGCTGAGGCGGCTGCGTGTGTCCATGGTTGTCGGAAACACGGTGGCCACGTGGTGTTCCTTGACGATCTCTTCGCGCTCGACGTTTTTGGCCACATCGACCACCACCCGCCGGGTGAAGGTCTCG
>JBIIQD010000163.1:0-5984 GCA_044342265.1 Hydrogenophaga sp.
TGCTGTTCCGGTGGCTGGATGCGCGGCTGGTGGCTGGAATCGTCGGCGTGTTCACGCTGTTGTTCCTGGCTCAGCGGCTGCTGTTTCCGCCACGACCCGACAGCTTGCCACCGCCACGCTGGCTGGGTGGCTTGCTCACGGCAACCTCGGGCTTTACCAGTTTCATTGCCCATGCGGGCGGGCCACCGATCAATGCCTACGTGATACCGCTCAAGCTGCGGCCGGTGCTGTTCACGGGCACCATGGCGTTCTTTTTCTTCTTCATCAACCTGTCCAAGTGGGTGCCATATGCCTGGCTGGGGCTGCTGGACTTGCGCAACATGGTCACCTCATTGGCACTGTTGCCGTTTGCGCCCGTCGGCGTCTGGGTGGGCGTTCGCATTGCGCATCGCATCAATCAGACGCTGTTCTACCGTTTCGTCTACGCCGGGATGTTCCTGACCGGAGTCAAGCTGCTGTGGGACAGCTGGCCGTTAACATAGCACTCGTTACAAGCCCCGAGGAGCTGACTATGCCGGTGGTGGTGATCGCGAATCCCAAAGGAGGGGTGGGCAAGTCCACCCTGTCGACCAACGTGGCGGGCTATCTCGCCAGCCGAGGGCACACGGTGATGCTCGGAGACGCCGACCGGCAGCAGTCGTCAGCGCTTTGGCTGGGGCTTCGGCCTCCCGCCGCTCGGCCGATATTGAGTTGGGAGCTTAGCGATGAACACGTGGGACGACCGCCCAAAGGCACGACCCACGTGGTGCTGGACACGCCAGCCGGTTTGCATGGTGGCCTGTTCAAGGACGCGCTCAAGAACGCCGACAAGGTGCTGGTGCCGCTGCAACCCAGTATCTTCGATATCTACGCCACACGCGCCTTCCTTGACGAACTGGCGCAGTCCAAACACGCTGAGCGGCTCAAGATCGGCATTGTGGGCATGCGCGTTGACGCCCGCACCATCGCCGCCGACAAGTTGCACGAGTTCGTGGACGGGCTTGGTTTGCCGGTGCTGGGTTATCTGCGAGACACGCAGAATTACATCCATCTCGCCGCGCGCGGCCTGACACTGTTCGATGTGGCGCCCAGCCGTGTTGAGAAAGACCTGGAACAGTGGCAAGGCATTTGCGACTGGCTGGAACGCTGATGGCCTTGTGGGCCGCAGGCCCTGTCGCGCTCCCGACAGCACATCAAATGGCACAAGCCCTAGAGTTGTCGAATGAGACGCTTTGAAACCTTGAACGACCTGGTCGCTTGCGTGGGGCAGGAAGTGGCCATCAGCGATTGGGTCACCGTGACGCAGGAGCAGGTCAACCGATTTGCCGAAGCCACCGGCGACCACCAATGGATCCACGTGGATGTAGAGCGTGCGAGCGCCGGGCCTTTTGGTGCGCCCATCGCGCATGGTTTCCTGACGCTCTCGCTATTGCCCTTGTTTTTTGACACGGCCTTCGAGATCGGGCAGGCGGGCATGGGTGTGAACTACGGCCTGAACAAGGTGCGCTTCACAGCACCAGTGCCCGTGGGCAGCCGTTTGCGGGGTCGGATGACGTTGTTGTCGGCAATGCCCATAGAAGGCAATGGCGTTCAGATGGCCTGGAGCGTGGCGGTTGAGCGCGAGGGCGCCAGCAAGCCAGTGTGCGTCGCAGAGTCGCTTTCTCGGCGATACCCCTGATCACGGTTTAGCGAATGGGAACCAGCTGGCGCCCATCGACCCAGCCCTCGAACACCTTCAAAAGCGCGTTGATGCGCTCTGCGGCCACGGTCTGGCTGGTGTGGTGAGAGATCAGCTGGTAAGCGTCATTGCGCAGCAGCCAAAGGTCTTGAACCGTTTGCGAGCGTTCGATCTTGTGACGCAAGCGCTGTGCCGGTATGCCGTCGCAATCAGCGATGCATGTCAAGAGGGCCGTCCTGATGCCTTGGATGTCTTTCAGGCTCGGCGTCGTCTTCGCGGCCTTGCGAGGCGCGGAGGTGCCTTTTAAAAGCCTGATCAGGTTCGGAATCAAAAAAACCTCCGGTCTGCCGAGACTGGCAGATCGATGTGTGTTGGGGCAGGGGGGGGTAAGCCAGTGCGTGAGTGCAAGGCAAGAAGGAGCAGAATTGTGTCTGCTTCTGGCAGGGCGATGTGGAGAGAAGTCTCCAGGCAGACAGTGAAGTTCGTCACAGCTTTGTGGTTCCAAAACCCTGTTGGCGCCACGCCTCGTACACCATGACTGCCACTGCATTGGACAGATTCAGGCTGCGCTGACCGGGCTGCATCGGCAAGCGCAACTGCTGTTTCGGCGCAAACTGGTCGCGAACACCTGTCGGCAAACCGTCGGTCTCAGAGCCGAATACCAACCAGTCTTGTGGCTGGAACGACACCGAAAACGCGCTGTGCTGACCGTGGGATGTCAAAGCAAACATGCGGTTGAGGTCGGGCTGGGCGGCAGCGATAAACGCTGGCCAGTCGGCGTGGCGCTGCACGCTGGCGTACTCGTGGTAGTCCAGGCCTGCCCGCCGCAGCTGTTTGTCTTCTATCGAGAACCCCAAGGGCTCGATCAGATGCAGGCGCGAGCCGGTGTTGGCACACAGGCGGATCACGTTGCCCGTGTTGGGCGGAATCTGCGGGTTGACCAGAACGACATTGAACATCGGGACGGAACTGCGAATTTCGATGCCTGTGACCGGTGGGCCGGTCTTGAGTGTTGCCCCTGTTCGGGCGCGATCATAAGCGCAGATGTTCGTGATGTCGGTGTCTTATGGCGAAGATGAAGCAAAGGGTGTGCGCGCAAACACCAGCGCATCCACCGCTGTGCAACCGGCCTGGCGCAATGCCAGCGCAGCGCTTTCCAGGGTCGCGCCGGTGGTGCGAACGTCATCGATCAGCACGATGCTCGCGCCACGAAGGCGGGCAGCGTGTTGGGGATGGGCAACAAAGGCGCCGCGCTGATTGGTCATGCGCTGCGCAGGGAGCAAGCGGTGCTGGTCAGGAACTTCCCTGACCCGCACAAGGGCATCGGCCAATGCAGAAAGTCCTGACAGCTTTCGCAGCGCCCGGCAGAGCTCCCAGGCCTGGTTGTAACCGCGTTCTGCGAGGCGACTCGGGCTGACCGGGACGGGAACCCACAAAGTCTCGGTGGTGATCAACTGGTGAGACTGCGCCTGCTGCCACATCGGCTGGGCCATTGCTCGGGCCCAGCCCGGCTCGTTGCGGAACTTGAAGCGGGCGATCAGTCCGTCCCAAGGGTAGTCGTAGTCGACCGCTGCGATACAGCGGTCGATGGCCCTGGGTTTGGAACAGCTAAGGCAGTCGCCACACAAGCGGTTGTCTTCTGGCATCTGCCTTGCGCAGCTGGGGCATCGGTGCACCTTCGGTGCGAACCGCTGAATGCAGGCCGGACACACGGAGCGGGCTGGCCAACGACCACAGACTTGGCACACCGAGGGCAAAGACCACATGGGTCACCAATATACTGGTTGCACCGCACGACGCAGCCCATCGGCTGCGTATGAGATCCCCTGTTTGTCCATGACCCCCAACTCCGATGAAACGCCGGTGCCCGGACTGGATCCAGTGGCGGCGCAGCGGTGGCTCAAGCGGCGCCATGCGGACAGCCCCTGGCTGCACGAAGAGGTGGCCAGTCGGATGATCGAGAGGCTGCAGTGGTTTCGCGATCCGCCCGCCAGCTGGCTACATTGGGAGCCGGTGATTGGTGGCTTGCAGGCTCATCGCCGACTTCAGGACAGTTTGCCGCTGGCGCCGTCGTGGGCCTGGCTGGAAGACCGCCAGGCGCTGACGCGACTGAGTCAAGGGCGTACGCGTCGAGGCTGGAGGTTGCTGCCTTGGCCGCGGGCTTCAGGTGTGTCGAAACTGGCTTCGCCTGACACCAGTGTCGGGATGCTGTTTGCCAACATGGTGCTGCACCAGGTGGCCCGGCCTCAGACGCTCCTGAAACAATGGCATCAGAAGGTGGATGTGGGCGGTTTTCTGATGTTTTCCTGCCTTGGACCGGACAGCCTGGCGGAATTGCGTGACGTGTATGCCCAAGAGGGCTGGCATGCGCCGGCGCATGCCTACACCGACATGCACGACTGGGGCGACATGCTGGTGCATGGAGGGTTCGCCGAGCCTGTCATGGACATGGAGCGCATCGTCCTGACGTTCTCCAGTGCTTCTGCGCTTCTGGATGAATTGCGCGCCATGGGTCGAAATTTGAGCGTCGCCCGATTTCCCAGTGTGCGGCCCAAGGGTTGGCGTCAGCGCCTGGAGCGGTCCATCGAGCAGCGTTGCGCGCGGACGGACGATGGGCGTTTGCGCCTGACCTTCGAGATCATTTACGGCCACGCCTTCAAGGCTGAGCCACGTCAGGTGAGGACGGGGAGCCAGTCGGTCTCGATAGAAGAGATGCGCGCCATGCTGCGCGGGCAAAAACCCTGACACCGCCACCGCTTCACTGCGGGGCGTCAGCGAAACCGAATTCTTCGACCGCTACAATTGGTAGGGTTAAACACTGAACGGTCGCATGTAGCGCTTTGTAGGCTCAACTTGTGGCCGTTGTGTCCGAATGTCTAGGAGACGCACGATGTACCGACTCGCCGCGGTGTCTTCCGAGTGTGTGCATTGGTCGCTTCGGCGCAATTGTTCAGTGACACCACGGCAGTTGGGCGCCATGTTCGCGCTGTTGGGTGCCGTTTCGCTGTTGGTCGCCGTGTTTTTCTGGAGTCAGGGCGTCTGGATGGTGCTGCCATTCACGGCGCTGGAATTGTTCGCGGTGGCCATCGCCTTCTTGGTGTTCGGGCGCCATGCCGCTGACGGGGAGCGGATCACCTTGCGGGGTGGTCGTTTGGTGGTCGAGCTGGAGGAGGCGGGGCGATTGACGCGCGTGGAGCTGGCAGGCCATGCGGTGACAGTAGAGATGCCTGTGGAGGGCGGTCGGCTCGTCGCGTTGCGTAGCGGCGTGCGCGTGCTGGAGGTAGGACGATTTGTCAGGCAGGAACTGCGGCCGGTGTTGGCCCGGGAGCTGCGGTGGGCACTCCGGGCAGCTTAGGGCTGCGGTGAGCAACCCCTTCGGGGCCGCCAGGGAAAATCTGTTGTAATTGGATTGATATCAATCAATACTTATATTTGAGGCGTTGAACGTGAGTACGACAAGACAGACGGTTGATGTGATGCGTGATCGATTCGGTGGCCTGCGCGCAAAGGCCGCTGCCTGCGTCCTGGGTTCGGCGGTCTGGATGACCGAGGCAGTGCATGCGGTGAACGACCTTCCTGGGGGGCCGGCCGTCAACCAGCTGAACTTTGCCCCTCCAGTGACAAAAATTGCCGAAGAGCAACATTGGCTTCACTGGTTCATGATGGCCCTGTGCACCGTGATCTTCGTGATTGTGTTCGGGGTGATGTTCTATTCCATCCTCAAGCACCGCAAGTCGGTGGGCCACAAGGCGCAGGAGTTGTCCGAGCCTATCTGGGTCGAGCTGGGCTGGACCATCGTGCCGCTGCTGATCGTGATCGGTATGGCCTTGCCGGCCACCAAGGTGCTGGTCGCCCAGAAAGACACCACCAACAGCGACCTGACCATCAAGGCCACGGGCATGCAGTGGAAGTGGGGTTACGACTACATCAAGGGCGAAGGCGAAGGCATTGGATTCTTGTCAACCCTGGACGCCAGTCACCGCGAAATGTCCAACAGTGGCAATCCGCCCCCGACCGACAACTACCTGCTGAAAGTGGACAACCCGCTGGTTGTGCCGGTTGACAAGAAAGTCCGCATCATCACCACGGCCAACGACGTCATTCATGCATGGATGGTCCCAGCCTTTGGTGTCAAGCAGGATGCGATCCCCGGGTTCGTGCGTGACACCTGGTTCCGCGCCAACAAAACGGGCGACTTCTATGGTCAGTGCGCCGAACTGTGTGGCAAGGAGCACGCTTACATGCCGATCCACGTCAAGGTGGTCACCGCCGAGGAATACACCCAATGGGTCGACGGTGAAAAGAAGAAGATGGCCGCTGCCGCCGA
>JBIIQD010000164.1:0-5972 GCA_044342265.1 Hydrogenophaga sp.
TGGCGCTGCCTACCGATTTTCCGCGGCCACGGGAACCCCGTTTTTGTGGAGCGAGTCTGCGTTTGCCCCTGCCTCTGCAGGCGGTGGATGCGCTGGCCGCCTTTGCCGCTCGCTACGACGCCACCCTGGCGATGGCATGGCTGGCCCTGATGAAGGTTTTCCTGTACCGCCACAGCGGTCAGACCGATCTGGCCGTGGGCATGCCAATCGCCAACCGGCACCACGCTCAGAGTGAAGACCTGGTCGGTTCTCTGGTCAACACCCTGGTGGTTCGCACGTCGTTGGACAGTGACCCGGACTTCGTCACCGTGTTGGCTCGGGTCAGGGCCGCCGCGCTGGAAGCGTTCGAGCACCAGGACATGCCGTTTGAATCGCTGGTGCGACAGCTCGACCCTGCGCGCGACTTTGGTCAGCAGCCCTTGTTCAATGTGATGTTCAACGTGGTCAACACCCCCGTGCGTGGCATTCATTTTGAAGGCTTGAACTGGTCGCGCATGGATGTGGACCGGGGTGCCACGCAGGTCGACCTGACCGTGGTGGTGGACCCGCTGCTGGACCGGTCTCTGGTGCTGGAGTATTCAACCGATCTGTTCCACCCGGACACGGTGGCGCGCATGGGGAAGCACTTGTTGGGTTTGCTCGAACAGGTGACCGAGATGGCCGAGCGACCTGTCTCGACCTGGTCCATGCTCGATCCGGCCGAGCAGCACCAACTTCTGGCATGGGGCCAGGGAAACAGCCAGCCTCTGACCGGTTCCAGCCTGGCAGCGCTGCTGGAACAGGGCATGTCGATCAATCCTGAATCTGTGGCTCTGGTGAGTGGCGGCCGCCAGGTCTTGTACCGGGAGCTCGAAGAGTCTTCCCGGGCCTTGCGTGATCACCTGCAGAGCATGGGTGTCACAGCGGGACATCGCATCGGGATCTGCCTGCCACGCGGTGTGGAGATGGTGGTCGCACTCCTGGCCGTGCTTCGGCTGGGCGCGAGCTATGTGCCGCTGGACCCGGCCTACCCGCAAGAGCGGATCGCGCACCAGATCGCAGACGCCGATCTGGTGTTGCTGATCGGTAACCGGAGCACGCTGACTGCACACGCGGGATCAGCGGTTTCGCGCCATTGCATCGACGAGGAGTGGGCTGACGTTTCCCTGGCACAAAGGCCGCTCGACGAGGCCTCATCCATGGCCTATCTGATTTACACATCGGGTTCCACGGGTCGCCCCAAAGGGGTGGATGTCACACAGCGCGCCCTGGTCAACTTCATCAACAGCATGGTGCGTGAGCCCGGGCTGAGTCGTGATGATCGTGTGCTGGCGGTCACCACTTTGAGTTTCGACATCGCGGTGCTGGAACTGCTGGTGCCCATCAGTGTGGGCGCCTCGGTCGTGATCGCGACAGAATGCGAGGCTTCAGACGGTCGAGCGCTCAAGCAACTGATCGAAACCCACCGGGTGACGCTGATGCAGGCGACCCCTTCACGCTGGCACCTGCTGCTGGCCGCAGACTGGATGGGCAGTCCGGGCATGCGGGCCCTGGTCGGCGGTGAGTCGCTGTCGTCTGATCTGGCCTCGGCATTGCTGCAGCGTTGCGATGAGGTCTGGAACATGTATGGCCCCACCGAAACCACGGTCTGGTCGACATGCTGGAGAGTCCGGGCTGACGCTCCCATTTCACTCGGGCGCGCGATCGACAACACCCAGGTTCTGGTGCTGGACGGAGCGGACCAGATGAGTCCTGTGGGGGCCTGGGGTGAAATCTGGATCGGTGGCGAAGGATTGAGCGCTGGCTATTGGCGCCAACACGAGCTCACGGCGCAGCGCTTCCGCGCTTTCGATCACCTTCCGGTGTCGGTCGGGCAGCGTTTCTACCGCACCGGCGACCTGGGCAGATGGCGCCACGATGGCTCGCTCGAACACGGCGGGCGCCTGGACGAACAGGTCAAGCTGCGTGGATTCCGCATCGAACTCGGCGAAGTTCAAACCTGTCTGGAACAGCAAGCCGGTGTCCTGCGGTGTGTGGCCATGGTCAGGGAAGACGCCCCCGGGGACCAGCGACTGGTGGCCTACCTGGAGATCGACGACCCTGCCTTCGACCTGGAAGCCACACGCACGAACGTTCGCCGATGGCTGCCAGAGCACATGGTGCCGGCACACCTGGTGCTGGTGTCGGAGTGGCCGCTGTTGCCCAACGGCAAGATCCATCGCGCGGCCCTGCCTACCCCTGCGATAGAAGCGCCCGCTAGCAACCGCGTCTGGCAGGCGCCTCGCAGCGAGACCGAATGGCGCGTCTGGCATATCTGGCACGGTTTGCTTCAGGTGGAAGACTTTGGCGTGGATGACAGCTTTTTTGATCTGGGCGGACACTCCATGCTGGCGCTGGGCATGACGCATCAGATCGAGAATGAATTCCAAAGCCCTCTGCCGCTGAATGTATTCTTTCAGTCGCCCACCGTGGCTTCCATCGCTCAATACCTGACGCAAAAGACAAGCTGTCGGGACAAGCCGCTGATCGCGCTGCGCCGCAGCGACCACCCCCATGGTTTGTTCTTGCTGGCTGGCGCCTACCTGTACAGGCAGCTGGCGCACCAGCTGGACATCGACATGCCCGTGTACGGGCTGTATTCGCAGACGGAGATCGACTTGCTGGATTGGCCCGTGGACGGTCCGGCGCCGCAGCTCTCCATCGATGCATTGGCTGACGAGTACCTGCAGATCATCCGAACACAACAGCCCCACGGTCCCTATTTCATTGGCGGCTATTCGTTTGGCGGTGTGATGGCCTATGAAGTGGCGCAACGGCTGATCGGCATGGGTGAAACCGTGGGGCTGCTGGTGATGCTCGATTGTGCAAAGCCCGGCAAGGGATGGAAGCGCCTGAAAGCAGGGATCGTGCGCCGAACACGCATGTTCCGACGCGATGGCTGGCAGCACCTTGCTCACATCGGGAGACAGCTCTCTGCGCAGAAAGAGTCACTTTCATTGCCTGGAGGTCGGCGCACCCAAGCCTACGCACAGGCCATCAAGGAGTACCAGGCCGTTCCCAGTGGGTCGATACCGGTGGCATTTTTCCAGGCTGCAGGAGACGCTTCGACGGAACCCGCCTACGGTTGGGGCAGCCTGGTGGAGAACTTGGTCATCGAGCGCGTGCCGGGCAAGCATGGTGACATCCTGGAGGTCCCCAACGCCCGAGAACTGGCCAGAAGGATACGGCCGCATCTCGCTGAGGCGCTAGCGGCACAGGCCTTGACACCTGCCGCCTCGACTCAGCGTTCGACCTAGGCCCGCAGCGCCTGGCGCAGACCTACGCCGATATCCGGCCGCTCCGCAAACGGATCGGTCGGGTTGGTACCGGCCACGATGGCGTCAAAGCGCGCCTGGGCGTTGCCCAGCGCCTTGGGGTGACTGTAGATATAGAAGCGATCGGCACCGATGGCGTCAAACACCATCTGCGCCACCTGCGCGGCGGTGATCTTGCCAGAGCCAACCGCTTTGTCGCTCATGGCCTGGCCGATCAGCTGGCTCTGCGTGGGCTTCTCGTCGGCCATGCTCGCGGGCTTGTTGCGGTGGCTCTGGCTGATGCCGGTGGGCACGAAGTACGGGCAGAGCACGCTGGCACTGACCTGGTCGGTCACCAGCTTCAGGTCCTGGTAGAGCGTTTCGGTGAGGCTCACCACGGCGTGTTTGCTGACGTTGTAGATGCCCATGTTGGGCGGGTTCAGCAGGCCGGCCATGCTGGCGGTGTTGACGATGTGGCCCTGGTAGGCCGGATCGGCTTTCGCGGCAGCCAGCATCATCGGCGTGAACAGCCGCACGCCGTGGACCACGCCCCAGACGTTGACACCCAGCACCCACTCCCAGTCCTTGACGGAGTTCTCCCAGATCAAGCCGCCTGAGCCCACACCCGCGTTGTTGAAGACAAAGTGCGGCGCGCCAAAGCGCTGCTGCACGGCCTGGGCCAAGGCGCCCATCTGCTCTGCGCTGGACACGTCGACCTTGCGGGACAGCACCTTCGCGCCCGCTGCTTCGAGCTCGGCCTGGGCCTTGTCGAGCGCGTCCTGTTGCACGTCGACCAGCACCAGGTTCATGCCCAGTTTGGCGCCGATGCGCGCGCATTCGAGGCCGAAGCCGGAACCGGCGCCGGTGAGCACGGCGGTCTTGCCTTGGAAGTCTGAAATCACGTTGTTGTCTCCTGGGGTTGTTGTGGGGTCAGGCCCGAATCATTTCCAGATGCGGGATGCCGTCTTCGATATAAGGCTTGTTGTCCGACACAAAGCCGTGCCGGTTGTAGAAAGCTTCCAGGTGCGCCTGCGCGCCGATGCGCACGGGCTGCGGTCCCCAGAGTTGTTCGAGCAGGCGCAGGGATTCGGCCATCAGCACGTGGCCGATGCCGCCACCTCGCGCCCCGGGCGCGGTGACCACGCGGCCGATGCTGGCCTCGGCAAAGGCTACACCGGGCGGCACCAGGCGGGCGCTGGCTTGCAGGTGGACGGTGACGCTAGCGTCGACGGTTTCGCCGCCGGTCCGCCCCAAGGCGAAACGCGCCCCCTCGGGGGGCAGCGAACCACGCGCAGCGGGGAGCGTGGAGGCCACAACCTCGCCGAGCACGTGCAGGCATTGTTGATCGAGGCCGTCCTGATCGAGGAACACGCAGGCCTGCTCCACCACGAACACCTCGCTGCGCAGGCGCAGCAGGCGGTACAGGGTGTCGGCGCTCATCGCGGCAAACGGCAGGCAGCGCCACTGGATCTGCGCGCTCCGTGGAAGAACAGTGTTTCCGGTCAAGCCTTCACTTCCTTGAGCACGTAACCCATACGAGGAAAATGCACGTGCAAGCGCCCTGCCCGTTCATCGGTGCGCGCCACAGTGACGTGGGTACGGGTCGCGGCGACCAGCGTGCCTTCGGTGGTCTCGGTCCCAAAGCTTTGCGCCGCCACGGTCACGCGGGTGCCCAGAGCGATGCCGTGGTCGTCCTGGAAAGCGTCGTCGACCAGCGGCGCAGGCTCAGCTGCAGCGGCGATGGCGATGGCTTCGGTGGACGTGAGCTTGGAAGGCTTGCCGTGGCCGAAGGCGGCCATGCGATCCATCCAGGCCAGCACGCCGGGAGTGGCGTCCAAGATGCCTGCCATGGCTGGGTTCACCACGCGGGTGAACCACAGCGGATGGTAGGCCGCGAAGTCGGCGATGCAGGGCGCGCCGCCCAGCAAGAAGGGTTGCTCGTGCAACATGTGGGCCAGACGCCGCAAATGGCTTCGGTAAGCACTGGTGGCGTCGCCAGGGCGCTGACGCGTCATGCCCGCGCTCATGGCGCCTCGGTCGGCAGCGAAGGCTTGGGCGGCCTCGGGCGGCTGGTTGGCGAACATGGCGGCCGCACCTTTGGGGCTGAGCGTGTGGCCCATGGCGGCCCAGAACAGGTCGCCGTCGGCCCACTGCGCCACGATGCGGGCGATGCCCTTGAGGTGTTCGGGGAACAGCGCTGGAACCTCGCCCCCAACCCTGGCTTCGCCAGGCCCCCCGAGGGGGTGCTGCCGTTCTTGGGGTGGCCCGGCGAACGGCGGCTTCAGGTGTTCCAGCACTGTCGCGATCAGCGACGTGTCGCAGTAGATGTCGGCCCCGATCTGCAGCAGCGGCGTGCGGCGGTAGCCGCCGGTCAGCGCCACCACGTCGGGCTTGGGCATGACCATGGGGATGTGCACGCTCTGCCAGGCCAGGCCCTTGAAGCCGAGCATGAGGCGGCCCTTCTCGGCGAACGGGGACGAGGGGTAGTGATGAAGCACAAGATGGGTCGGCATCTGGGGGACGGAGGTAGTGACCATGGCGTCGGCTTTCATGGAAGAGGCAAGAACCGCAGAGCAGTGTGCCCGAAACGTCGGATTTCGGCGTCGCTCCCATGACAATAGCGCCATCAAGACCCAAGCTCAACGTCATGCAAACGTCCGACCGACCACTACCAATGGAGCAACTCTTGCTTGCCAAGAC
>JBIIQD010000165.1:0-5958 GCA_044342265.1 Hydrogenophaga sp.
GACAGCGATGTCATGCTGGTGCAGCGAACGCTGGCCGGGGAGATGCGGGCCTTCGAACTGCTGGTGATCAAGTACCAGCGGCGGGTTGAACGGCTGATCGGACGCATGGTCCGCGACAGCGATCTGGTGCAGGACATTGCGCAAGAGACGTTCATCCGGGCTTACCGCGCGTTGGCCCAGTTCCGCGGCGATGCCCAGTTTTACACCTGGCTTTATCGCATTGCGGTCAACACCGCCAAAAAACAGTTGATGGAGCTCAAGCGGGACCCGCTGGTGTTTCAGTCTCAACTCAGTTCTGGTGACGACGATGAAACTTCCGCCGCCGAACGTGAACTAAACAGCCGAGTAGCCGACACCGAAACCCCCGAAGCGGTGCTGGCCAGCAAGGAAATCGCACAGGCCGTCAACGCTGTGATGGATGCTCTGCCAGAAGAGTTACGGTTGGCGATCACTTTGCGGGAAATCGAGGGGTTGAGTTATGAAGAGATATCTAAAGCGCTGGATTGCCCGATTGGAACGGTACGTTCTCGGATTTTTCGAGCCCGCGAGGCCATATCCACCCGAATCAAGCCCATGCTGGATCGCCAGTCGGGCAAGCGTTGGTAGGTCGTCTTGCCTTGATCTGTAAGACAGAACACCTTTGGAAGTCAACAATGAATGCCGTCACCTCTGCAACCCCATCCTCAGCGACCCCTGCGGGCCTGGAGTTCTCGCGCCTTGAAGCCATATCGGCACTGGTGGACGGTGAGTTGTCCTCCTCGGCACTGGATGCTTTGCTCAAGACGGACACCGCACCGCCATTGTCAGACAGTGACTGGCATACCTTCCACCTGATTGGTGATGTGTTACGAAACTCGGAGCCGGTGGTTGCTTCGCGTCTGGCTCCGGATTTTGCCGCTTTGGTTTGTCAGCGTGCCAGTAGGGAAGGTATCCTCCTTGCAGAGTCAGTTCCGTTGGCGCCCGTTGTGCCGGTTCGCGGATCTGCCGCCAATGACGCGGTGTTTCGCTGGAAGCTCGTGGCCGGACTGGCATCCGTCGCCGCGGTGGCGGCTGTCGGCTGGGCCCTGGTCGCGGCCGTGGTGCCCTCAAGCGACGGGGCGCAATTGGCCTTGATCGGACCGCCCACTGCGGCACCCGCTGGGCAGGATTCTGCGCAGACCGTCGTGGTGCAAACCCCGCAAGGGCAGGTGTTGCGCGATGCGCAGCTGGAACAACTGCTGGCCGATCATCGGCAGTTCGGCGGCATGTCCGCGCTTCAGATGCCTGCTGGCTTCCTTCGCAATGCCACGTATGACGCAGCACCGTCCCGCTGAAACCGATATGAGTTACTCAGCTTCTTTGCCGAACCGTCGTCGCTGTACCTTGCAGCGTTGGTCTGCCGCCGGTCTGCTGGCCATTGGTCTGTGGCAGCCGGTGCTGGCCCAGACCTCAGGCAATAGCACTGCCTCGCGCAGTGTCACGGAATGGCTGGCCCGGATGCATGAGGCGTCTCGCCAACGCGCGTACACAGGCACTTTGGTGGTGTCGTCAGCGTCAACCATGTCTGCCTCGCGCATCTGGCATGTGTGCGATGGCACACAGCAGATGGAGCGGGTCGAGACCCTGACGGGCGCGCCGCGCTCGACCATCCGCCACAACAGCGATGTCATTACATTTGCGCCTGAAGGCAAGGTGGCCTGGGTCGGCAAGCGCGATTCGTTGGGCGTGTTCCCGGAGCTGTTGCGCACGCCGAGCAACAACTTGCCCGAGTTTTACAGCGTGTCCGAAGGGACGTCCGAGCGTGTGGCGGGGTACCTGGCCGACGTGGTGGACATCCAGCCACGCGATGGCCTGCGGTTCGGTTACCGGATATGGGCAGAAAAAAGGACTGGTCTGGTGCTGAAGTTGCAAACGTTGGCAGATCAGGGAGTTGTGCTGGAGCAAGTTGCGTTCACCGAGCTGCAACTCGATGCGCCCGTGCGCATGGACAAGCTCAAGCGACTGATGAAAGACACCAAAGGCTATGACGTGCAACGACAGGTCTTGCGCAAGACCTCGGCCGAAGCCGAGGGCTGGCGCCTGAAAGAGTCGGTGCCAGGATTTCTGCCCATGAGTTGCCACACGCGGGACAGCGAGTCCCATTCGAGTCATGGGTTGGCGCCAATGCAATGGGTGTTCTCCGATGGTCTGGCTTCAGTGTCACTGTTTGTCGAACCTTTTGATGCCCAGCGTCACGCATCGGAAAAGAGTGCCGTGACGGGTGCAACCCATTCGCTGACACGCCGCGTCGGTGCCTACTGGGTCACCGCTCTGGGCGAGGTGCCGCCGGTCACTTTGAAGCGGTTCGCATCGGCGCTTGAACGAACCCGTTGAAAAGGTGTCGGCCATCGCCACATCTGGCAGATCAAGTCAATTGGCTCGCGCTGGTTTCCAAGCAAGGACGCATATGAAACTCTCTATCTTTCACTACCCGGCCGCCGGTCGTGCCTTTTTGTCAGCCTTTGTGCTGACGGCCTCCGCGAGCCTGATGGCCCTGGCCCATCAGCCGGTTTTTGCGCAACAAGCCGCTGTGGTGCGTGGCCTGCCGGACTTCACGGAGCTGGTTGAACTGGTGGGCCCTTCGGTGGTGAACATTCGCACCTTGGAGCGAGGCAGTGAATCCGGTGGGGGAAATGTTGACGAGCAGATGCTGGAGTTCTTCAAGCGATTTGGCATCCCTGTGCCCCCCGGAGCTGCGCCGAAAACACCCAAACAGGACAGAGGCTCCAATGAAGAGCCACAACCCAGGGGCGTTGGCTCTGGGTTCATTCTCAGCGCTGATGGTCTGATCATGACCAATGCGCATGTGGTGGACGGTGCAGACGAGGTCATCGTCACCCTACCAGACAAGCGCGAGTTCAAAGCCAAACTCGTTGGAGCAGACAAGCGCACCGATGTGGCGGTGGTGAAGATCGACGCCAGTGGTCTGAGCGCAGTGCGAATCGGTGACATCAACCGCCTGAAGGTGGGTGAATGGGTGATGGCCATTGGCTCTCCCTTTGGTTTGGAAAACACCGTGACGGCGGGCATCGTCAGTGCCAAGAAGCGCGAGACGGGCGATTTCCTTCCCTTCATTCAGACTGATGTGGCGATCAATCCAGGCAACTCAGGCGGGCCGCTGATCAACATGCGAGGCGAAGTGGTGGGTATCAACAGCCAGATTTATTCGCGCTCGGGTGGTTTCCAGGGGATCTCGTTTGCAATCCCGATTGATGAAGCCGTGAGGGTGTCGGACCAACTGCGCAGCAACGGGCGTGTCACGCGTGGACGCATCGGGGTACAAATTGGCCAGGTCAGCAAAGAGGTGGCTGAGTCGATCGGACTGGGCCAACCCCGGGGTGCGCTGGTCAACGGTGTCGAGCCCAATTCGCCTGCGGCCAAAGCGGGTCTGGAGCCAGGCGACATCATCTTGCGTTTTGATGGCCGCGAAATTGAAAAATCCAGCGACCTGCCGCGCATCGTTGGCAATACGCGCCCTGGCAATCGCAGCAGCCTGACCGTGTTTCGGCGAGGCGGTCAGCGAGATTTGTCCGTCACCGTGGCCGAGCTTGAACCTGAACGTGCCGAGCGCCGGGCCGCCACTCCAGAAGTCAAACCACCGGCGACCGCCGTGTTGCCAACGCTTGGTTTGAGTCTGGGTGAATTGACGGCGACGCAGAAGAAGGACCTCAATCTCAAGTCAGGTGTGCGTGTCGAGGCTGCCGAAGGCGCCGCTGCGCGCGCTGGCTTGCGCGAGGGTGATGTGATCGTGGCCGTGGCCAACACCGAAGTGGGCAGCGTCAAGGAACTCGAAGGGGTGGTGGCTCGCATGGACAAGAGCCGTCCCATCAATGTGCTGTTCCGCCGTGGTGAATGGGCGCAATACGCCGTGATCCGCCCCCAGCGATGACATCGAGAAGAAGCTCGAATCTCGATGAGCTGGTTCGAATAACCCCTTGTCCTGATTGGGAATAGGGGGCAATTTTCCAAGTTGGTTGTTTTGCCACAGGGCCAACTTGGTGAATGCTGGGTCGCCCGAAAAGAAGAAAAGTTGGTGGGCGCTCACAAATTTGGAGAGAAGTTGACCGAATTCGCTAAAATCGGTGCTCTCGAACCTCGATTGCGGCATTTAATGGAATGTGACGACCACGATGTGAGAGCTTGTATAGGTTGTCCCAAGGTGGTCCACAGCCCGTTCACAGCTTTCCCCGTTGTCCTGTGTATAGGTTGTGAATAAGTTTTGCGTTGCTGCGCTGCAACAGGCGGTAGAGGGTGGTTTTGGGCTGTGCAGCCCGGGCTTTTTGCCTACAATGAAATCCCAACTATCGCAGTTGCCATTGATTGTTGGTTACGGGCGCGTCACGAGCTGACGCGCCCTTTTTTATGGTCTGCCAGCAATGGCGAAGCCTTGGTTTCCTGTTTGTTTCCCGATGAACCACATCCGCAATTTTTCGATCATCGCGCACATCGATCACGGCAAGTCAACGCTGGCCGATCGCATCATCTCGCGCTGTGGTGGGCTCTCTGACCGAGAGATGAGCGAGCAGGTGCTCGACTCGATGGACATCGAGAAAGAGCGGGGCATCACCATCAAGGCGCAGACCGCCGCGCTGCAGTACAAAGCGCGCGACGGCAAGGTTTACAACCTCAACCTGATCGACACGCCAGGGCATGTGGACTTCTCTTATGAAGTGAGCCGCTCGCTCAGTGCCTGCGAGGGAGCTTTGCTGGTGGTGGACGCAAGCCAGGGAGTGGAAGCCCAGACGGTGGCCAACTGCTATACCGCGCTCGATCTGGGTGTTGAGGTGGTGCCGGTGCTCAACAAGATGGATCTGCCCAACGCCGATCCGGACAACGCCAAAGTTGAAATCGAAGATGTGATCGGTATCGACGCTACCGACGCCATTCCATGCTCAGCCAAGACTGGCATGGGCGTGGAGGACATACTGGAGGCGGTGGTCGCACGCATTCCGGCACCCAAAGGCAACCCGGACGCACCGCTGCGAGCAATGATCGTGGACAGCTGGTTCGACACCTATGTCGGTGTGGTGATGCTGGTGCGGGTGGTGGATGGCCATCTGCGCAAAGGTGAGCGCTTCAAGATGATGGCGACCAACACGGTCTACAACGCCGACAACCTGGGCGTGTTCACGCCAGCCAATGAACCCCGGGAGTCGCTCGAAGCGGGCGAAGTGGGTTTCATCATCGCTGGCATCAAGGAGCTGCAGGCCGCCAAGGTGGGTGACACCATCACGCTGGAAAAGAAGTTGCCCAACAACCTGGGCCCGGCCGAGCAGGCCTTGCCCGGCTTCAAGGAAGTGCAGCCGCAGGTGTTTGCCGGCCTGTACCCGACCGAGGCCAGCGAGTACGACGCGCTGCGCGACGCGCTGGAGAAGCTCAAGCTCAACGACGCCGCACTGCACTACGAGCCCGAGGTGTCGCAGGCGCTCGGCTTTGGTTTCCGCTGCGGCTTCCTGGGATTGCTGCACATGGAGATCGTGCAGGAGCGCCTGGAGCGCGAGTTCGACCAGGACCTGATCACCACCGCGCCCAGCGTGGTTTACCAGGTGGTCAAGCCCGATGGCGAGGTGATCATGGTCGAGAACCCGTCCAAGATGCCGGACCAGGGTCGCATCGAAGAGATCCGCGAACCCATCGTCACGGTGCACCTGTACATGCCGCAGGAATACGTGGGCGCGGTGATGACGCTGGCCAACCAGAAGCGTGGCATGCAGCAGAACATGGCCTACCACGGCAAGCAGGTCATGTTGACCTACGACATGCCGCTGGGCGAGATCGTGCTGGACTTTTTCGATAAGCTCAAGTCGGTCAGTCGCGGCTACGCGTCCATGGACTACGAGTTCAAGGAGTACCGGGCTTCGGACGTGGTGAAGGTCGACATCTTGCTCAACGGCGAGAAGGTCGACGCGCTGTCCATCATCGTGCACCGCAGCCAGTCGC